>JAJRUA010000418.1 GCA_024278035.1 Planctomycetota bacterium
GCCGCACACGGACCGTCTGCTACAAGGTTTGCAAAATGGTTCCTGAGACCAAAACTTGCTCTTACCGAGTATGCAAGATGGTTCCTGAGTGCCGCACACGGACCGTTTGCTACAACGTTTGTGTTCCACAACAATGCCAACGTACGGTAACCTGCTACAAGAGCGTTGCACGCCAGGTTCCTTACACGGTAACCAAGTGCGTTCCACGTACGGTTTGCAAGCAGATTCCTTGCAAGGTGCTTTGCACGAACCCGGCCTGTGCTGAGGCGGGTGGTGCTGGTGCTGCTGCTGGAGCTTGCTCCGACTGTGGTGCCTCGGCTGGCGACTGCGGTTGCAACGGCTGAGAGTTGAAGAGTAACGAAAGACGAAACCCCGCTTCCTTCAAAAAGGCCGCGCCCTTAGTAACGGCGGACCTACAGTAAGGAAGAAGGCTGGTCAAAAACTGATAGGCGGCCCGGTTCACCTGGAACCGGGCCGCTTTTTTTTCGTCGATTGGGTTCCTCAGCGTTTTTTTGCTGTGAGCCGTATAAGGACTACGGATTTTACTTCTGCTCTGCTGCGACGAAGGCCATACGCAGTTGGTGCAAGACATCGTCCAGAGCGATTGTCTCTTCCGAGGTGAGATTGCCCGCGGTCTTTTCCTTGAGTAAGTCGAGTGTATCGATCAGGTACTTCGCCTGATTGCGGCGTAGGATTGTTTCGCCGGTGACAGGATGGGGGAGGTGCCCCATGGAGAGCAACGCCTCAGTCGCTAGGGACGACATCAACATGCCAATCGAAGCGGGTGGCATGGGCGGGTCGGTATCGCTTGGCTCTTCGGGCGCTGGCATCTCCGGCTCAGAAGCTTTCTTTTCAACCGCTTCTTTCTCCGCTTGCACTTGCGATTTCCAGTCCTCGTCGATGATGATTTTTTTTTCTTCGCTCATCTTGATTGGGGCTCGTTGGTCGGTTGGGATTTTTTCCGCTCCAGGATGGAGCGGCTATAGCCCCGCCATCCTGGCGGGGAACCTTGGGGAGAACTCTTACGGTTACGGTATTTCGCTGGATTCGGCGGGGGCGGATGCTTCTGTTTGCGCCCGATCGCTTCGTCGGGTGCGGTGTTTTACTGCGGCACCGATGAAGCCTGCGAACAGTGGCTGGGCGGCGATTGGCTTCGATTTGAACTCCGGGTGGTACTGCACGGCCAAGAACCAAGGGTGGTCGGGCACCTCGACCACCTCGACCAACTCGCCGTCAGGGCTTGTGCCGCTAAAACGAAGGCCATGGGCTTCGTACTGCTGGCGGTACTGGTTGTTGAACTCGTAACGATGGCGGTGCCGCTCGCTCACCTCGGTCTTGCCGTAACAGTGGGCGGCGAGGGAGTCCTCGACGAGCTTCGTCGGCTGGGCACCGAGTCGCATCGTGCCACCCATCTCAGTAATGGAACGCTGCTCGTCAAGCAGGCAGATTACGGGATGAGCCGTGTCCTTGTCGAACTCGGTGCTTTGGGCCCCTTCCAGACCGACCACATGCCGGCCGTACTCGACCACGGCACACTGCATTCCAAGGCAGATGCCGAAAAACGGGACCTTCCGCTCCCGGGCCCAGCGGATCGCCTGGACTTTGCCTTCGATCCCCCGCTCGCCGAACCCACCCGGCACGAGAAGGCCGTCGTAGCCCGACAGAAGCCGTTCGGGCCCCTCCGCCTCGACATCTTCGCTACGTATCCGGCCAATCCGAATTTGAGCCTTGTGAGCCATCCCCGCATGGTCGATCGCTTCGTAGATCGACTTGTAGGCGTCTCGATGCTCGGCGTACTTGCCTACGACCGCGATGCTAATCTCATGACTCGGATGGCGAAGGCGGCTGAGCAGGTCACGCCAATCATCGACGTTGGGCTCCGAAGTGCTCAAGCCGAGGCGATCGCAGATGAGGCCATCCAGATTGTTCTCCAGCAGGCTGAGCGGCACTTCGTAGATCGAAAAATCCTTATCCCGCTCTTCGATAACGGCCTCAAGGGGCACGTTGCAGAATAGGGCGATTTTCTCTCGATCTTCGCGGCTAATCGGCTGTTCGGTCCGGCAAACGAGCACGTCGGGCTGAATGCCAATCTGTCGCAAAAGGCCGACCGAGTGTTGGGTCGGCTTGGTTTTTAGTTCGCGAGCCGCCTTGAGGTAGGGGACGAGTGTCAGGTGGAGGAACAGACAGTTCGGGTTGCCCGCCTCATCTTTGCCCGCATCGAAGGCGAACTGGCGGATCGCTTCCATGAAGGGTTGGCTTTCGATATCGCCCACCGTGCCGCCAATCTCGGTGAGAATCACATCGGGCTTTTCGCCCATCTCGCCCGGTTTACCCGCCCCGTCTGCCTCAGCTAGCCGAGCGATGCACGTCTTGATCTCGTTCGTAACGTGGGGAATCACCTGGACCGTTTTGCCGAGGAATTCGCCGCGACGTTCTTTGTCAATCACCGACAGATAAATCTGGCCCGTGGTGTAGTTCGATTTGCGAGAGAGCGGACTATTGGTAAACCGCTCGTAATGGCCCAGATCAAGGTCGGTCTCCGAGCCATCGTCCAGCACATAGACCTCCCCATGCTGGTAGGGAGACATCGTCCCCGGATCGACATTCAGGTAGGGATCCAGCTTCTGCATCCGCACGGACAGGCCGCGACGCTCAAGCAACATACCCACCGACGCCGCGGTAAGCCCCTTGCCGAGCGAGCTAACCACGCCGCCGGTAACAAAAATGTGTTTGGTCATGCTCGTGAAGGCTCCATGCCGAGGATCGTACGGGGCGGAACGCCGGTCGCTCATCGACCGGACAGTCCATTGTACTCGCTTGGGCCATCAATTTGCAGCCTCTAAAAACGCGGCGAGAGAGAGGAGATAGAAATTCGTTAGCAGCCGCAGGCGGAAGCCAGCGGAGACGAGTGAAGGGGAACCGCCGGCTTCCGCCTGCGGCTAGGATATCTCTTGATGGGCCTTACGATTACACTCATAAGGAGGCTTCCCCGTGCCGCCCGCTCTCCCCACTTTGCCTTCGTCATGCTGCTTGAAGACCTTACCGCACTTGCCCAAGAGACGCTGGATCCCAACTGCGTGGTGATCGTTGGTGCGGGAGCCGTGGGGACGCATCTTGCGGTGCAAATCGCCCGCCAAGGACGGCAGGTTGTGCTGCTGGAGTCGGGCGACCGAACGATTGGCAGTTTCTCTTCCGAGACGTTTGGCGTGGTAGGTCGCCCGCATGACGGGATCGCTATCGGAAGAACGGTCGCGCTCGGTGGTACCTCCAACCTCTGGGGGGGGCAACTCGTGGAGTTCATGCCCTCCGACCTGGACGGGCGAGACTGGCTTCCCGGCTCGCGCTGGCCGATTCGGTACGAGGAACTCGCCCCTTACTACGCCAAGACGTACGAAGCGCTCGGGATCGAGAAAAGCCTGCACGACGATACGGCCGTCTGGAAGGGCATCAGAAAAAAGCCGCCTGAGCTTGCCCAAAATATCGAGGTTTTTCTAACCCGATGGCTCAAGACGCCCAACATAGCGGCCCACTATGAGAAGGAAGTCGAGTCGCTACCGAACTTGTTGGTGGTACTCAATACGAAGACCGTCGGTTTTGAGACAGATGACGAGCGTCTGACCGGCGTGGTGGTCGCCGGCAAAAAGGGAGGGCGGCAGGCAATCCTTGGACGAGCTATCGTGCTTGCAGCCGGGACGATCGAAAACTCACGCCTCTTGCTCCACGCCGCGGCGGACACCTCTTGGGATTGCCCGTGGCGGGGCAACGACAACGTCGGTCGATGGTTCCAAGACCATCTTGGCGGGAAGGTCGCCCACATTCGCCCGCGTAACACAAAGGCTTTTTATAATCTCTTTTGTACGGTTGTTCTCCGTGGCCAGAAATTCCAGCCCAAGGTGCGGCTTCGTAACGCTATTATTGAAGAAGAACCCCTGCTCAACTGCCAAGCGATGATCGCCTTCGAGAGCTCGGTTCGTGAGAACTTGGTTTTTCTCAAGCAGTTTGTGAAGGCGGCCGTTTATAGCCGGAAGATCGGGTCGCTGACTGACTTGGTTCGCAATGTGTTGGCCTGTTCGCGACATATGATTCCGCTGATGTGGAAGTTTGTTATCGAACACCGAATTTTGATTCCGAGCGGATCGCGTATCTCGCTGCTCGTGCAAGCGGAGGTCGAGCCTTTGCGAGAGAGCCGTGTTTTAATTGACTCGGAAGTGTGCGGTGAGGATGGTTTGCCGAAGGTGCTGCTCGATTGGCGTCTCTCGGGGCGTGAGCTGCCGGATATCCTGACTTTCACTCGCCGAGTTGAGCAGGCGCTCAAAGAAGCAGGGCTTGCGGACCTTGATTTGGAACCAGAGCTAGTGGCTGAAGACCCCGCGTTTCTCGACACGTTGCACGATACCAATCACCATGCGGGTGGCTGCGTGGCAGGCGAGTCGGAAGCCGACGGAGTGGTCGATCGCAACCTGCGTGTTTTTGGAACCGACAACCTCTACACAGCCGGTGCCTGCGTGTTTCGTACTTGTAGTAACGCCAACACCACTTTCACGGCCATGGCGCTCGCAACGCGCCTCGCCGATCACCTCACCCGTGGCCATCATGCAGCAGATTGATTTCCAACCGCTCGGACGCCAAGTCTCTTGCTTGGGGCTTGGGTGCGCACGGCTTGATGGGCGGATCGGACTCCGCCGCTCGCGACGTTTGTTGGAAACGGCTCTCGAACTGGGGATCACCTACTTTGATGTTGCCGCATCGTACGGCACAGCGGAAGAAGCTCTTGGAGAAGTTCTGGGCGGAGCCCATGAGGTGGTGATTGCCACCAAGGTGGGGCCCCCGGAGCCACCGTACAACGCCACCAAAATGCGACTCAAGACTCTCGTGCGTCCGGTGCTTGATCGTGTGCGTCGTCTGAAAATGTTCCTCCGAAACACAACGGCCCCTCCGCCTCAAACGCCGGGCCTTCGCCCCCGTTATGATTTTTCTCAAGAAAGAATCGAGCAATCCTTGCAGGCAAGCTTAAAGCGGTTGCGACGCGACCGGGTGGACGTGTTGCTAGCCCACGAGCCGAACCGACTCGACTTACTGCCCGAATTGGAAGCACGGTTTCAATCGCTGGTGGATGGCGGAGCCGTAGGGGCCTTTGGCGTGGGCGTTGATGTGCGTGAAGACCAGTGGGCGCCGTTCGGATCGATCTGGCAATCGGGCTGGCCGGGCGAATCGGTTGCTAAGAGCCTACCCCAGAACCTATCGGGAGGCATCCGGCGGTCGAAGAAGACCGAAGTGGGAACGTGCAGTAAGTACCAACAGGAGATCACCCGCAATTTTCACGGTGTACTGCGCTACGCATCGCAAGATCAACTCGGAAGAAGGGCCATCCCGCCAGCCGAGCTGATTCGCAATGCAAGACGAGCGGCTCCTAATTCCGTCTTGCTCGTTTCGGCATCGACACCAGAGCGGTTACGCCAGCTTGTTGAGGCAGCCGACGTAAGGCTGTAGACACGCTACCGGCGTTCGACCGTTCCGCCTAGCCGAACTCGCAAAAACTCCAAGACGCCAATGTAGTGCATAAGCGTCATCACTCCCGCCAGCTTCACCCCAGACCACGGGCCGTAACCACGAGAGCGGAGTCGCTTCTGGGCTCGTCGGATTTGGCCAAAATTAGGAAAGACAAATCGCGCAGCCGTTCGCCAGAAGTCGAACGAGAAAAGCGATCGGCTGTTGCGTTGGTGTCGGCCTCCGATAACACGCCGCCGTTTTCGTACGAGTTCTTCCATGCTGGCCCGGGCCGGGTGGCCAACGATCACTTCGGGGCAATAAACGGTCGGGATGTCTGCCTCACCAGCCCGTTGGCACCATTCGCCGTCGCCGCCGGAAAGAAGTTTTTGGTTGAACGGTCCGACAGCGTCGAATGCCGTTCGGGTTGCCAGCAAGTTGGCCGTGACCGAGTAGCCGGATTCACGGATGCTCGTTTCTTGATCGAATCCGGTCGCGATATCCAAGAGTTCTACGGTCTTCGGTCGTTTAGGATCCGCGGCAAAAACATCCACGCGCCCGCCCACCACGATTTCTCCCTCTGCCTTCTCTAGGGCCGCCAGCCCAGAGGCCAGCCAATTCTCCTCCGGCACGCAATCCGAGTCCGTAAACGCCAGCATTTCGCCTTGGGAAATTTCGAGCGCACGGTTTCTTGCCGCGAAAGACCCGGGGATCGCTTCCGACGTGAACTTCGCGAAAGGGTACTTTTCAACCAGCGTCTGGGGAGGGGCGTCCGAGCCGTTGTCAACGACGATCACTTCCATCTGATCTTGAGGAAGCGTTTGCCGCGCAAGAGCATCGAGGCACGTTGCCAGGCGTGCGTCGTTGAACACTGGGATGATGACGGAGATTTTCACTTGAATCGGCAGTGTGGCCTCTAGGGCGGTTATGGGTGGCGCGTCGCTACTTCGAGCAGCAGGTCCTCGAGTCGTTCGACTTGCATCTGGGTGCTCATTCGCGACAGTTTCTCTCGGGCTGCGCGGCCCATTTGTTCGCGTAGCGAGGGTTGTTGGGCAAGCGTCTGCATGTGGTCTCCCATCGTTTGCCAATCGAGTTCGTCACACAACAGGCCGGTCTCCCCCTCGTCAATTTGCTCAGGGATACTCGCATGGCGTGTTGAAATGATCGGCAGGCCACTGCCGGCCGCTTCGCCGATCGCCACGGGCCAACCTTCTTTGTCACCATTCTCCGCCGTCACGGAGTGTTGCACAAAGACACCCGCCCCCGCCAGTCGCTCCTTAACCACTGCGATAGGCTGAATCCCCAGC
>JAJRUA010000419.1 GCA_024278035.1 Planctomycetota bacterium
CATGGCCTGTCCCAAAGGCTGGGAGGCGCTCACGGTGCTCGCTTCGCCTGAGCGTGGCACGATCCCCCTAATGAAAGGCGACCATGGCCGCAAGGTTCCCGTGAAATGGGACGTGGCTCTCCGCGTCTTTTGTGAACGCTTACAGACGATCCAAGCCCAGCACGGAAAGCAATCGGTTGCCTTCTTAGGTACGGGGCAAATGCCTCTCGAAGAGATCGCCTTCCTGGGAGCCCTTGCCAAGTTCGGCATGGGCATGGTCCACGGCGATGGCAACACGCGCCAGTGCATGGCGACCGCTGCGGTGGCTTACAAACAGTCGTTTGGCTTCGACGCCCCGCCGTTCACCTATCAGGACTTTGAAGAGTCGGACGTTATCGTCCTTGTTGGATCGAATTTGTGTCTTGCTCATCCGATCCTGTGGCAACGTATTTGTCGCAACCCGAATAATCCAGAGATCATTGTCGTCGATCCTCGCACAACCGAGACCGCCGTCGCCGCAACGCAACACTTGGCCATCAAGCCAAAATCGGACTTGGAACTGCTGTACGGTTTGGCCCATCTCCTGATCGCCGAAGGTTGGATCGATGAGGCGTTCCTTCGCGATCACACGAACGATTTTGACGAATTCGCTCAACATGTGGAAAGCTTCACACCCGAGCGGGTTGAAAAGGCCACCGGCATTTCCAAAGAGCGGCTGCACTATTTGGCTCGTACGATTCATAAAGGCAAGCGGGTGAGCTTTTGGTGGATGGTGGGCGTCAACCAAAGCTACCAAGGTGTGCGAACGGCCCAAGCAATCATCAACCTGGCGCTCATCACAGGCAACATTGGTCGCCCCGGCACGGGGGCCAACTCGATCACTGGCCAGGGCAATGCGATGGGGGCGCGTCTATTTAGCAACACGACCAACTTGCTCGGCGGACACGACTTCAAGAACCCTGAGCACCGCCAGAAAGTGGCCAAGGTTCTTGAAATTGAAGAAGCCCGCATTCCCGTTGAGGAGAGCTGGTCGTACGACCGCATTATCGAAGGCATTCTCCGCGACGAAATTAAAGGCCTCTGGATCGTTGCCACCAACCCAGCACATTCTTGGATCAACCAAAACACATTCAGCGAAATCATCGACCGGCTTGATTTCCTCGTCGTGCAGGACATGTACCACACGACCGAGACCGCCGAGCGGGCTGACTTGTTCCTGCCCGCTGCTGCCTGGGGCGAAAAAGAAGGGACTTTCATCAACTCGGAGCGCCGTCTGGGCTTGATTAAAAAAGTAGCCAAGGCACCGGGCGAAGCGCTGGCGGACTTCTCCATCTTTCGGCTCCTCTCCCACTACTGGGCCACCGCGTCCAGCATCCGTGAAGAGAAAGAGAGCAAAGACCTATTCAAGAATTGGCAACAGCCTGAGGACGTGTTCCAGTCGCTCAAAGAAATCACCCGCGGACAACCGTGTGACATCACGGGCATCACGGATTATCAAATGCTCGATGAACGGGGCGGCATCCAATGGCCCTATCCTGAAAACAGTGAAGAGAACGATCAGCAGCGACGTCTGTTTGCCGATGGCCAGTTCTTTCATGACGATGGTCGGGCCCGTCTGCTGTTCGAAGAGCCTCGCCCCATGCCCGAGCCCCCGAACCCGCGCTATCCCTATCTGCTAATGACCGGCCGTGGCTCCGCTTCGCAATGGCACACGCAAACCCGCACCGGCAAGTCCTCCGTCTTGCGGTCGCTCTATCCGCAAGAGGCCTACGTGGAGATCAATCCACTCGATGCCCAGCGCGAAGGGATTGGTCCCAATACGCTGGTCACCGTCGAGTCACAACGTGGCAACCTCACTGCCAAGGCTTTTGTCACGCCGACCATCCAAGCAGGCCAAGTCTTCATTCCTATGCACTACGCCACAACAAACCAACTGACACACGCCCACTTCGATCCCTACTCACGGCAACCCTCCTACAAAAACTGCGCCGTCCGCATTTCTCCTTCTCACTAAACAAGAGGAAAGACGCACGCCTTTGCATGAAACCCGCTTTAGGCTAAGAGCTAAAACACATGAGTACCGCCCAAAAAAATATCGTCGTCATCGGCAACGGCATGGTTGGCCATCGCTTTGTTGAGAAACTCGTCGAGTTCGATACCCAGAAACAGTACAAAATCGTCACCTTTTGTGAAGAACCTAGGGCGGCTTACGATCGGGTTGGCCTTACTTCGTTCTTTGCGCACCGCGACGCGCAGAAATTGATGATCGCTCGGCTCGATTGGTACCAAGAGCAGGGCGTCGAACTGCACCTGGGGGACCGTGCTTGTACGATTGACCGTGAAAAACAAATCGTCCGCTCCGATGCCGGCGTGGAAATCGAATACGACAAGATCGTTATGGCGACCGGCTCCTATCCGTTTGTTCCACCGATTGAAGGGATCAAGCATCGGGGCGTGTTCGTCTATCGAACGATCGAAGACCTGGGACATATCATCGAGTACGGCAAGAAAGCGAAAAGCTGTGCCGTGATCGGTGGCGGGCTCTTGGGGCTCGAAGCAGCCAAGGCGGCGTACGACCTAGGACTGAAAACCCATGTCATTGAGTTCGCCACGCGCCTC
Source organism: Planctomycetota bacterium (assembly GCA_024278035.1). The sequence continues at coordinate 2,599 of JAJRUA010000419.1, forward strand.
ATGCCTCGGCAGATTGACGAACAGGGTTCGCAGATTCTCGTCCAGCACATTGAGGACTTGGGCGTCACGGTCCATCTCAACAAAAGCACCAAGCAAATCCTCGGCGATAAGCGCGTCGAGATGATGGACTTTGGCGATGGCGATGTGCTGGATGTGGATATGATTATTGTTTCGTGTGGCATCCGACCGCGCGACGATCTGGCAAGAGAAAGCGGCATTGAGGTGGGCGAGCGAGGTGGGGTGCCCGTCAATGACCAATTGCAAACGTCGGACCCCAACATTTTTGCCGTCGGAGAAGTCGCCCAGCACGGCGGCTTGATCTATGGATTGGTCGCGCCCGGATATGAAATGGCGGAAATTCTGGCAATGAACCTCACGGGCAGCGATGCCCGCTTCACCGGTGCCAACCTCTCGACGAAACTCAAATTGATGGGTGTGGATGTCGCCAGCTTCGGCGAGTACGAACTCACGGAGGAACAAGCCACGCCGTTGATTTACAAAGACCCGCTGGGCGGCGTCTATAAAAAACTTTTCTTTGACACCAAGGGCGAACGCCTGCTCGGCGGTATCCTCGTCGGCGATGCCGCCGATTACGGCACGCTGTCGATCCTCGCCAAAAGCGGCGATAAATTGCCTTGCTCGGCGGGAGATTTGTTGGGCGGGTCGAGTGGCGGCGGCGTGCCGAGCGGTGCCGACTGCATGTCGGACGGTGCCCAAGTCTGTTCTTGCAACAACGTATCAAAGGCTGACATTTGCAACGCGATCGAAGAGCAGGGCCTGACTTCCGTCGACGAAGTAAAGGTTTGCACCAAAGCGGGGGCCGGCTGTGGCGGGTGCTTGCCGCTCGTGACCGACATTTTCAAAACCCAAATGGCCAAGTCGGGCGTCGAAGTCAACAACCACCTCTGCGAGCATTTTGCCTACACTCGCCAAGAGTTGTTTGCTATCGTGAAAGTAAAAAAAATCCGCACCTTCGACCAACTCCTTGCTTGTCACGGCAGTGGCCACGGCTGCGAAGTCTGCAAGCCAACCGTCTCGTCGATCCTCGCTTCACTTTGGAACGAAACGATTGCCGGTTCGGCTCATCACACGC
>JAJRUA010000420.1 GCA_024278035.1 Planctomycetota bacterium
CGCTCATCATGGGCCGGCACGGCCATAATGGCCCCGGTGCCATAGCTAATCAGCACATAGTCGGCAATCCAAATCGGTATCGCCTCGCCGCTCACGGGGTTGGTCGCATAGCTGCCGGTGAAGACGCCCGTTTTTTCTTTGGTCACCAGTTCCGCCCGATCGAAATCGCTCTTGAACGAAGCCGCCTCAATGTAGGTTTTTACAGCGTCCGAGTTCTCGGGGGTGGTTAATTGCCGGGCATACGGATGCTCCGGCGCGATCACCATGTAGGTTGCCCCAAAAAGCGTATCGGGCCGCGTCGTATAAACCCGCAGTTTAGCCCCGGGTGAGTCACCCGGGGCTAATGCAAAGTCAACTTCAGCCCCGGTACTTCGACCAATCCAATTTCGCTGGAGTGCCTTCACACTTTCGGGCCAATCCAAGTCCGCCAGTCCCGATTCCAAGCGGTCGGCGTAGTCCGTAATGCGGAGCATCCATTGCCGAAGAGGCCGGCGCTCGACCGGATGGCCCCCCACTTCGCTCTTGCCATCGCTCACTTCTTCATTGGCGAGCACGGTGCCCAGCGCTGGGCACCAGTTCACAGCGGCATGACTCTGGAACGCCAACCGACGGGCGTCCTGATACAAGCGAACGGCATCGGCCCCTTCGGCCTCAACGTCCGCAGGGATCGGCAACTCGCTAATCGGACGCCCTTTCTGTTGCTCTTTATCAAACCAAGTGTCGTAAATCTGCAAGAAAATCCACTGTGTCCAGCGGACGTAATCGACATCGGTCGTGGCGATCTCCCGATCCCAATCGTAGCTGAAGCCGAGCATCTTGAGCTGTCGCCGGAACGTGTCGATGTTCTGCTCGGTCTGAACGCGAGGGTGCTCGCCCGTCTTGATCGCATGTTCCTCTGCCGGCAGACCGAACGCATCGAACCCCATCGGGTGGACAACCGCCACTCCCTGCATCCGCTTCGCACGGCAAACGATGTCCGTTGCCGTGTAACCCTCCGGATGCCCCACATGGAGTCCATCGCCCGAAGGGTAAGGGAACATGTCCAGCGCGTAGAACTTCTCACCACCGCTTTCCGGTAGGCGAGGTGCGGCGAACGTCTTGTTCTCCTCCCAAAAGGCTTGCCACTTCGGCTCAATCACAGCGGGGTTGTAGCGGGGCATCGTATCTAAAGTGAAAGGGCGGAAGGGGGAATTATGTGTAGGCGAGCGGTGTGGGCGTTAGCCCCCCGATAAGAGGGCCCCGATAAAAAAAGGGGGGGGTAGGCCGTAGGCTGGAGACCGTAGGCTAGAGGCAAGCGTCGTTTGCGCATCCTTCCTCCAGCCTACGGTCTCAAACCGCCCCCCGTTGTTATCGGGGGGCTAACGCCCCACCGCTCGCCAGCAAGACCCGTGATTCTACCCGGGGTTCGCTTGAGCGCAAACCACGCCCTCCGTTGACCTTGGGCCGAATCGCTCAGTAGGATCAGGGGGTTACCTTCCTACCTCCGTCGATCAAAAAAGGCGCCCCTCACCGTGGAAAAGACCAAAATTGGCCTCATCGGCCTCGGTACCGTTGGCTCGGGTGTTGCCCGGCTGTTGCTCGATCATGGCGACCGCACCGCTCGCCACGCAGGCCGGGTCCTTTGGCTAGAGAAGGCCTCGGTGCGTGATCTTACAAAAAAAAGGGACTGTGATCTGCCCGATGGCATCCTGACCGATCAGATCGATGCCGTCGTGGATAACCCCGATATCGAGGTCGTGGCCGAACTGATGGGAGGCGTCGATCTGGCCCGGGAGGTCGTTCTACGATTGCTCGAAGCGGGCAAGGACGTGGTCACCGCCAACAAGGCTCTGTTGGCAGCCCACGGACCGGAGCTGTTCGACGCGGCTCGCAAGTTTGGCCGGACGATCGCCTTCGAAGCGTCGGTCGCTGGGGGCGTGCCCATCATCGCCAACCTGAGCCAATGCCTCTCGGCCAACGGCATCGAGTCGCTCACCGGCATCCTCAACGGCACCTGCAATTTCATTCTCTCGAAGATGCACACGGAGGGAGTTCCTTATTCCGACGTGATTGCCGAGGCACAGCGGCTTGGCTACGCCGAGGCGGACCCGGCGATGGATGTCGATGGAACCGACACGGCACAAAAGCTGGCGATCCTTTCACACTTGGCCTTCGGCGCCCGTGCCGACTGGGCGAAGATTCCGCGCATCGGCATCGACACGCTCGATTTGGCCGATGTCCGCTACGCCCAAGAAATGGGTTATTCGATCAAGTTGCTTGGCATGGCCGAACTGAACGACGGCGATTTGCAATTGCGAGTCGGCCCGACGCTTGTTCGCAACGGGAGCCCCATGGCCGAGGTGGGCGGTCCCTTCAACGCCGTGCGAGTCACCGCCGACGCCGTAGGCGAGCTGTTTTACAGTGGCCCCGGTGCGGGGCAAATGCCCACCGCCTCGGCAGTGGTGGCAGACCTCATCGATACGGCCGTTGGCCGTGCGAGGCTAACCTTCCAAACCCTGGGGCTTTGGTCGGAGGAATCGGAGCGCACCGCTGTCGGCGCCCCGTCGAAAGCAGCCGGTCGCTATTATATTCGTGTCGAAGCTGACGACGAGTCGGGCGTTCTCTCTGAGATCGCCGCCGCTCTGGCTGCCGAAGGCATCTCCATCGCCAGTTTCTTGCAACAGGAGCCGAGCGAGGAAAGCAAGTCGGTCCCGCTCGTGATCATGACACACGACACGACCGAAGGCGCCGCCGCCAAGGCATGTTCCGGGATCGGTGCCCTAAAAACCGTCTGCTCCCCCCCCGTACGAATGCTGGTAGCGGATTGACGAATAAGTAAATTGAACCACGAAGAACACGAAGAAAAGAAAGGGAACCGCGAATAGACGCGAATGCTTTTCCTACCCTGTCTTTCCTTTCATTCGCGCTTATTCGCGTCCATTCGCGGTTCCCGTTTTTATTTTTTTCGTCGTTCCGTAGTTCCTTCGTGGTTCAATTCTTTATCTTATGAAATACGCTATCATTATCCCTGACGGTGCGGCTGACGAACCCCAAGAATCGCTTGGTGGCAAAACACCGCTTGAGGCCGCGAAGACCCCTCACATGGATGCCCTGGCGACGGAGGGCGTGGTGGCAAGGGCTTGCCATACGCCGGAGGAACTTCCGGCCGGGTCGGAGATTGGCAACCTCTCCCTATTGGGTTACGACCCGTTCGAGCATTTTACCGGGCGTGCCCCGATGGAAGCCGCTGCGATGGGCATTTCGCTTGGCTCCGACGATTGGGCCATTCGGTGCAATTTGGTGACGGTCGATTCGACGGACGATGGCCCCGTGATGAAGGATTTTACGTCGGGCCATATAAGCACCGAAGAATCGACAGCGCTCCTGGCCGATGTGCAAGCAAAGATTGCCAGCGATCCGAAGTTCGCCGGCGCACTGGAGTTCGTGCCGGGTGTCAGTTACCGCAACCTGCTGATCTGGCGCGGTGCGAAGTTGGCGGCTCCGTTCACCAGCGATACGCGGACCGAAGCGCCGCACGATTGGACCGACCTCGTCATCGAGAACGCCCACCCCCGCGGCCCCGGTGGTGATGTGCTGGTCGAACTGATGGATGCCACGGTCGAATTGTTGGCCAACCATCCGATCAACAAGGCACGCCTTGCTGCGGGCAAAAACCTGGCTACGAGCGTTTGGCTCTGGGGGCAAGGTGTCGCGCCGAGCCTCGCCCCCTTCGCGAAAAAATACGGCCCCCGTGGCGCGATGATTACCGCCGTCGATTTGCTCCGTGGCATCGCCCAGCTCATCGGTTGGGACCGGATCGAAGTCCCCGGTGCGACCGGCTACCTCGACACGGACTACGCCGCCAAAGGGCGTTATGCGATTGAGGCTCTCGACAAGTACGACCTTATTTGCGTCCATGTCGAAGCGCCCGATGAGGCCTCGCACGAAGGCCGTGGGGATGAGAAAGTCAAAGCGATCGAAGCGATCGACACACACGTCGTCGGCCCGTTGGTCGCCGCGATCAAAACAAAAGGAGACTGGCGCGTGATGGTTAGCCCCGATCACCCGACGTTTCTCTCCACAAAAAAACATTCGCACGGCGATGTTCCGGTCTGCATGGCGGGCACCGGAATCGCTTCAGACGAGTTCACAGAGTACCATGATCGGTCAGCCACCAAGTCCGATCTCGCTTTCGAGAAAGGGTGGGACGCAATGCCGTGGTTCATTTCCAAGTGAACCACCAAGGCGCCACGAGCGCCAAGTACGCCAAGGAACCGGTGGTAATGCGTGAGCCTGGGGTTGCGACCGATCGACTGGCGACGGCTGTTATTGATGCGGCGATGGAGGTTCACCGGACAATGGGGGTAGGTTTTATTGAATCGGTTTTATGAAAAATCTTTCGAGATGGAGTTTTAATCGCGTAACATTCCATTTGTTAGGCAAAAGCAAATGGAATTGAAATACAAAGGAACGCCCATTGGAGAAGCAAGACTTGATTTTTTGGTAGGTGACTGCCTCGTCGTCGAACTCAAAGCCACCGAAGCCCTCCATCCCATCCATCACGCGCAAGTCCTCAATTACCTTAAAGCAACCAACCACGAACTGGGGCTCTTAATCAATTTCAACGTCACCTTACTAAAAGACGGTATCAAACGAATCGTCTTAACTTAGAGTCTATCCCAGAACCCTTCAGAAGGCATCCAGCGGTCAAGAAAGACCGAAGCACCAGATGGTTTTGGGACGTGCAGTTAATCATTTTCCTTTCTTGGCGTACTTGGCGCTCTTGGCGTCTTGGCGGTTTTTTGAGAGTCTTTCATGAACAATGTCATCGCGGTCGTACTAGGTGGTGGGCGAGGATCACGGCTCATGCCGCTCACAGGGTACCGGTCGAAGCCTGCCGTTCCGCTGGCGGGTAAGTACCGGTTGATTGATATTCCGGTGAGCAACTGCATCAACTCGGGCATCCACCATGCCTACGTACTCACGCAGTTTCTTTCGGTCAGTCTGCACCAACACATTCGGGGAACCTACCGATTCGATGCCTTCAGCGGTGGGTTTGTTGAAATCCTTGCGGCTCAGCAGACGATGGGAGAAGACACAAACAAGGATTGGTACCAAGGCACAGCGGACGCGGTAAGAAAGAACCTCAACTACCTATTGCGACCTGGGTTCGACTACGTTTTGATCCTCTCCGGCGATCAGCTTTACCGGATGGATTTTCAGAAAATGCTCGACGACCATCAACGGTCGAACGCCGATGTGACAATCGCCGCAAAACCGGTCGCGCGGACCGAGGCTGCCGGATTGGGCATTCTGCGGGCGAATGACACAGGGCGCATCGTTGATTTTGTCGAGAAGCCTCAGACCGAGGCCCAGCTCAATGAAATCGCGATCGACCCGGCATGGATCGACGCCCGGGGCGTAGAAAGCCAGGGACGCGACTGCCTCGCATCGATGGGCATCTACCTGTTCAATCGGCAAACGCTCATCGACGTGCTTGCCAACGAAGAACAATCGGATTTCGGCAAGGAAATCTTCCCCGAGGCGATCAGCTCGCGACATGTGCAATTACACTTGTTCGATGGCTACTGGGAAGATATCGGAACGATCCGTTCGTTCTACGAAGCGAATTTAGAGATGGCCCAGGCCAATCCGCCCTTCCCGCTCGCCTCGGCGACCTCCCCCATCTATTCGCGAGCACGTTTTTTGCCGCCAACTCGGATCGATGGGGCCGAGGTGACTCGCAGCCTGGTGGCCGATGGCTGTGCGATCGAGCCAGGAGCAAAAATCGATAACAGCGTCATTGGCCTTCGTTGCCGGATTGGCCCGGATGTGGCGATTCGCAATTCCGTGCTGATGGGGGGGGATTATTACGAGTCGTTTGATCGGGGCAGCACGAACGATGCCAAGGGGGTGCCCCACATCGGCATCGGGGCGGGTTCCGTGGTCGATGGAGCGATTCTCGACAAAAATTGCCGAATTGGTGCAGGAGTACGGATCGTCAACGATACGGGACAGAAGAACTTTGACGCTGACCAGGGCGTCGTTGTTCGAGATGGAATTATCGTAGTCCCCAAGAATGCTGTATTGCCGTCCGGCTGGAAACTGGCCGTTGGCACCCCCGAATAACGGGGGAGGGGGATACCTCCGCGGCTAACCCGCGGCTTACACCGGAAGGCTATTATCCTAGGGGCCACGTAGACGATTTCGGCCTAGCCGGTAGAATGAGGGCCTGCGTTCTTCCAGATAACGATTAACTCCCCCCCCCAATTGGCTTTCCGATGCCTTTGCTTCCCCAAGTTCCTTTGATTCGCTTTCTTAGCTTTGGTGCCTTTCTCGTTGTTAGTTGGCTAACCGTACCAGTGGTCTTGGGGCAAACGACGGATTCGTCCGGAGATGCCACCGCTACAGCGGAAGAAGATGCAGAGCGAAATCAAGGGCGAGAGACGGTTGATGTGGAGCCTTACACGGGCCCCCCCATCTTCCTTTTTGAAGGCGAAGCCCCCCCTCCTCCCTCTGAGGTGGAGTCGCGCGTCGTTAAAGAAAATTACGACGGAAGCGAGGCCCGCCGTTTTGAGCGACGCTTGATTCTCTTCTCAGATGACTCCGTTTATAGCGACGGTCCGCACAAGGAGTTTTACCCGAATGGCCAACTTTTTGTTGATGGGAAGTTCACTAAAAGTCGCGCCACTGGCAAGTGGTCCTTTTACCACCCCGACGGCAAAATCGCTAAAGAAGTGACCTACGTCAACGGTCACCCCGATGGCGAAGTCCAAATCTTCGGCAAAGAGGGGCAGCTAATCGCGGAACGGTCTTACAAAAAAGGGGTGCGTGATGGGGTGTGGGCCTTTTACGACAAAGAGGGAAAGCAAAAACTTCGTGAAGAGAGCTACCGTGATGGCAAACCCGACGGCGTGTGGAAAATTTGGTACTCGAATGGCCAACTACGACAGTTGGTACACTTTGTTCAAGGCCAACAAGAAGGACTGGCAACCGAATGGACGCAGACCGGTGAAAAACGGGGCGAAGCGATGTTTATTGCTGGCAAACGAGACGGCAAAACTACGCTTTGGCAACGGGATGGAAAGGTGGTCGAACGAATGTACAAAGCAGGTCAACTGGTCGAGTGAACGACAATTGCTTGACATCCCAAAGCTGACGAATTTCCTCCCGCAAGATTTTGCTTCTGTAAGACGCTGACCTATGGCTGACGCCCCCCCCCATTCTTCCAAGCCCGCCGACAATTCGCCGAAACCTTCGGCGGCTGACGACGGACCTCTCGCCGATAAATCGTCGGGCAATCCGAAGAGGCCCGAAACCTCCCAATCGCCCGAGGGACGCCGTTTCGGGGCCAATTGGATCTTGCTGCTGATCGCCTTGGGCGTTGGCCTGATGGTAGCCCAGTTCTTTGCCGTTCCACGGGCTCTGATTGACTACACCACATTTTGGGGTGAAGTTGAAAAAGGCAATGTCAGCAAAGTCATCATCATGGGACGCACCCTCAATGGCGAGTTCGTTGAACCGCCGCTTGCTCCCCTTGCCGAAGGGAAAGAGGAAGAGGCCGAATCGCGTGGGCCCCTGCCAAAGGAGTTCATCGTTACCCTCGGCCCACGTTCTGCTGAGGCACTGGAAGCCAAGCTTCTCGACAAAGGGGTCCCCACCACTTACCAACAGCCGTTTGATTTCAACGCCCTCTTTACGCTGATATGGCTCGCACTACTCATCGGCATGGGCGTTTGGATGTGGACCTTTCTGCGTCGTAGCCGCGATCAAATGATGGGGGGCGGAATGCTTGGCAACGTCACCAAGAGCCCGGCACGGCTTTTTGATGCGGAGAGTGGCGACGACCCCACCACGTTTGACGATGTGGCTGGCCTCAAGGGAGTGAAGGACGACCTCAAAGAAGTTGTCGAGTTCCTCAGCGATCCAGAAAAGTTCCAGCGGTTGGGGGCTCGTGTACCCAAGGGCGTTTTACTTAGCGGTCCTCCCGGCACCGGCAAAACCTTGCTGGCGCGTGCCGTGGCGGGCGAAGCGGGGGTTCCCTTTTTCTCGATCAATGGCTCCGAGTTCATTCAGCTTTTTGTGGGAGTCGGAGCGAGCCGTGTTCGCGACATGTTCAAGACGGCCAAAAAACAGGCCCCCGCGATTTTGTTCATCGATGAGATCGACGCGGTCGGACGCCAGCGGGGTGCCGGCATGGGGGGCGGCCACGACGAACGCGAACAGACACTCAACCAAATCCTCAGCGAGATGGACGGTTTCTCCTCCAAGGAGACCGTCATTGTCATTGCCGCTACGAACCGGCCCGACGTACTAGACCCGGCTCTCCTACGCCCCGGCAGGTTCGACCGCAACATTGTGGTCGATCGGCCGACGATCCGAGGCCGCGAAGAACTGTTCGATGTGCATTCACGCAATGTGCCGATCGCCGATACGGTCGATTTCGCCAAGCTAGCCCGGGCAACCGTCGGCATGACGGGGGCCGACATCATGAACCTTGTCAACGAGGCAGCTCTCTGGGCCACACGACAAGACAAGTCGGTC
>JAJRUA010000421.1 GCA_024278035.1 Planctomycetota bacterium
GACTCCTTCAGGCGGCTGAAGTATTACAGGAAACCTTGGAAGAGGGTCTCTCACTATAATCTCCAACCTCTTCCTCCTACTTTCCCCTTGTTTTCCTAGGAAAAAAGGGCTTTGCGGCTCTCCTGGCTAGAAACCAGGAAAGCTGAAAAATCGAAGCTAGGGTTGCAGCCGCAGGCGGGAGCCGCGGTTCCCGCCCCCATTTCCGCGGTTTCCGCCTGCGGCTAGGACGACTCAATACGGACTTTGCAATTCTCCTGGGCTAGAAACGGGGCCGGTTGGACGTTTTCGTCTGGGCGACGTAGAACGATACAGGAGAGGCCCCTTTGGGGGGCTCGCTCGCTTCTACGTCCAGGAAAAATCCATGCGTCCGCAAAACTTACTCGATCAATTGCCAAAGTTTGGTGAGTTGATTGAACATCCCCAAGTACGCCAGGCCGTGGATCGGCTGAACCGTTCGGTGGCGGTGGCTCGTGTTCGAACGGCCATCGACGACTTAGCAGCCGAGGTTGGGCGACGTGCCGAACAGTGGCAGGGGGCATCAGCCAGCGAAATGGTCGATCGTTTGGTTCGGCAGATAGGCCAGCCCCGCCCGTCGCCACGGCAGGCGGTGATCAATGCGACCGGTGAACTCTGGCAGGGCAGGGCAGGGGGGCCCCCACTGGCGAGTGCGGCCATTGATGCCGCTAGCGAACACGTTGGCGAATACCGCAGAGGAGAATCCGATGCGGTACTCACACGATTGACGGGAGCCGAAGCGGTGTGGATCGCGGCGAGTCATTCAGGAGCGGTTGCCGCGACACTCGCTAGCCTTGCGGCAGGAGAAACGCTCATCATCGCACGCAATGAAGTGGGCGAAGTCGATCCGGGCGAACGACTGACCGACCTTGCTTCTTTAATGGGCGTCGAACTGCATGAAGTGGGAACGGCCGAAGGGGCGACGGTTGAAGATTTTTCCAAGGGAATCGAAGCGGTGGGTTCCAAGGACGCGCGGCCGATCCTTTTCCGGAGGACACCTGAGACGCATGAACTTATTGGCGGGCTGCCTCGTGTCCCGACCGAAGCCTTAGCCAAGTTGGCACATGAGCAGGGAGCTTTGCTCATCGAAGACTTGGGGGGCTCGGCTCCTTGCGATCTCAGGTACGATACCGGAACGGGGCTTCCTTCAGTTGCTTCCGTTTTGGCATCCGGGGCGGATGGGGTGTTGCTTCGTGGCGGGGGCCTTTTGGGAGGTCCAGCCTGTGGCATTGTCCTGGGCAGAAAAAAAATGCTTGAAACGATTCGCACCGGCCCACAAGCGGCGTTGCTCGCGGCAAGTTCGCTTACGAGTTCGATGCTCGCCGCGACGGCGGAACTGTTCGACCACCCGGCTCAGTTGGCGTTTACGCATCCACTCTATGCCTTGCTAACGACACCGCTTGAGAACCTGCGAACCCGCGTGGAGCGGCTCGCCCCTCAAATTAACGCCGCACCGGGATACTCTGCCGAAGGGGTCGAATTGCAAGCGGGAGAGTCCTCTCGGCCGTGCGGATTGGTTCGGCTTGCCTCTTGGGGCCTTGCGATCAGGCCCGAGAGGGGGGATGTCTCGTCCGTGGCAAAACGGCTTGAAACGCTGGAAACTCCCATTTGGGGTCGAATCGAGGGAGATCGGCTGTTGCTCGACTTCCGAACCGTCTTTCCGAGACAAGAAGCGGCGATCCTTGAGTCATTCCTCCCTACGACCAATTGAGTACAATGGCGGGAGGAGCTGAGGCGAGCGGTGGGGCGTCAGGTTGCTGAAACGTGGCCCCCGATGGCCCCGAGAGCGAAATCATTACCACTGCCTCTATCGGGGGGCTGACGCCCCGCCGCTCGCCAGCCTTTTTTTAACTGTTACTGCACCGCGTAGGGTTTGTCATTGTCGTGTTTTTACGTGGCGTCACTTTTAGTCGGCCTTTCATCGTATTGATGGTGGTCGCGTTGCAATTTATGGGTTCCTCTTCGGTTGCTCGTTCGAGAGAACCGACGCTGGCCCCCACGCAAGCTGCAGGAGAAGCCCCTCTCTGGGTCGCTCCCAACCCCTCTGAGGGATCGGCGCTCACGCCGAGTGCCCCCCAACAGGCGGCGGAAGAGGTTTTGCCGACGCCCGTTTCACAGTCAGACGCAGGGCCGGCCTCGCCTTTGCCTGCCGATCATCACCCGTGGGGACGCTTTGAGCCAGGAGCATGGCGACGCTTGCTCATTGTATCGGAAACCTTTGACGAAAATGGGCTCTTGGTGGGGCGCAGTGAAACGCAACGGAAGGAGACCTTGCTTAGCCATACACAAAATCAGTACACGCTCCGACTTGAAACAACGATTGATGTTGGTGGTAAACGCCTTCCCGGACCGACGCAAGAATTGACCTACGGACTGCTTACCGATTCACCCGCACGCATCACTTCGTTAGAGATCGGCGCCCCGGCGACGATCAGCTTACAAGGGCAAGCGATTCCGTGTGAGCAGTGGTTGATGACTTTACCCATGGGACAGGGGTCAACAGGGCAGGGGGGGGGGAGTGTCGAGACTCTCTACTACAACGCCGATATTTTTCCATATCTTTTGCGACGAGAGCGTCAGGAAATCGTCGAAGGGAAACGGGTCGGAGAGCTAACATCCAACGTCGTTCGTATCGGCGTGCCGATCGTTATTGACTCGGCTATTCTGTCGGCCTACCACACGGTGACCACGCGGAAGTCGCCCTCGGGGGCCACGAGCGAACGTCAGGCGGTCTCTCTTCAAGAAGTCCCAGGAGGCCTCGTATCCGAGAGCGCAACGGAGTACGGCGTTACGGGGCGGAGAGTTCGCTGGACGGTGACCCGGTTGGTCGCGTATGGCTTGCAAGAGGACAAAACGGAACCGGTTACGGCGGGGCCTGGCGCGATGAACCCTTCCGCCAGACCGGAACCCATTGATCCGAGGCCACGTCGAATGCTCCGAATGCTTCGCCGGAGCCAAAGAAAAGCACCAGAGCCCGAAGACGATCTGCCTCTTCCCTAGAAAGAAAAAGTTGGTAGATAGGCACAAGCGATTGGCTCCCCTCGGCCCCTGATCCCTATGCCGTAGAACTTTTTGGGAAAAATCGACGTATCCGTGAGGGAGCAAGCAGAGCTTTCTCCCATGGCCGAAAGTTCGAGCCACTACAGCTTAGCGATCTTGCCTGTTTTCCCACCCCCTGTTATTGTGCGAAAGTCTTGCTTTCACGAGACTTACGTTCTGCTTAGCAGGTTGTTTTTTTGAAATACCGAAAGTTTTTTTGGAACAATCGCTGCAAAAAGGGCGTCCCTAGCCGACAATCTAGGACTAGAGCCCCCCCTCCACTCCGCCGATTTCAACGCCGATTTCAACCTCTTCTCTCTTGAGAGCAAATCTTATAATGCCTTTGTCTCGTCAAAGTAACTCGCACAGAGCGCGTTTTGCCGTCATTTCGGTTCTTGCAGCAATTTTGCTACTACTTTCTGTGCCGGCAACGAGTTGGTCTCGACCGACCGCTCCCAGTGCGCAAGATCGGCAGATCGCCCGTTATGTCCGCCTTCTGATGGAGCAGAAGCATCTTTCCAAGCACCCGATCGACGATGAGATTTCGGAGCGGTGTCTTGATGCGTTTCTCAAGTCGCTTGATCCCTTGAAGTATTATTTCTATCAATCGGACGTGGATGAGTTTGCACAAAGCAAGAATCGCCTGGATGACTTGCTGCGTCGGCCCGACGATAGCTTTGTTGCTTTCGCTCATAAGGTCTTTGCACGCTTTCTGGCTCGTGTTGAAGAGCGGACGGCCTTAGCGATTGAGCTTGTGGATGTACCGCATGATTTCACGATGGACGAAGAAGTGATCCGCGACCGAGACGCTGCCGTTTATCCGCGAACACCCGAAGAGGCCCACGACCGCTGGCGCAAGCGGGTGAAATACGATCTCTTGGTTCAGATTGCTGACGACGTGGAGATGGAAGAAGCGCAAGAGAAGCTCCGGAAGCGGTACGCAAGCATTCGCAAACGCTGGAATCAGACCGACGATGACGAACTGCTGGAACTGTACCTAACCGCCATGACCAGCGGTTTTGACCCGCATTCAAGTTACATGTCTCCCACCACGCTTGAGAACTTCACGATCAACATGCGTCTCGAGTTGGATGGTATCGGAGCCTCGCTCCGTAGCGAGGAGGGTTACACCGAGGTCCATGAAATCATCGCGGGCGGCGCCGCTGACGAAGAAGGCTCGCTCAAGAAAGGGGACAAAATCATCGGCGTCGGCCAAGGGACCGACGGACCGATCGAAGACATTATCGATATGAAGCTCAACGACGTTGTCAAAAAAATTCGTGGCAAGCGAGGGACTATCGTTCGGTTACAGGTACAGCCGGTTGACAATCCCAAGGATGTTGAGGAGTACACGATCACCCGCGACCGTATCGAACTAAAGAACCAGGAAGCTCGTAGCACGCTGATCGAGTGGGGCAAGAAACCGAGTGGGCAGCCCTACCGACTTGGTGTGATCCATCTTCCGAGCTTTTATATGGACATGGAAGGAGCCCGAAAGGGAAGGGCCGATTTTCGCAGCACGACCCGCGATGTTGAGCGCCTGCTCAAAGAGTTCAAGCGAGACGCACAGGGCATTGATGCAGTGGTGGTCGATCTCCGATTTAACGGAGGGGGATCGCTAACCGAGTCGGTGAACATGACGGGTCTGTTTATTGACCAAGGCCCCGTTGTGCAGGTAAAAGGCCCCGACGGACAGACTTTGACCTACAGCGACGAGGTCCCTGGCATGGTGTGGTCGGGCCCGTTGGCGGTGCTGACCAATAAGTTCAGTGCATCGGCCAGTGAGATATTTGCCGGCGCGATCCAGGATTACGGTCGTGGCGTCATCATTGGCGATGCCTCGACGCATGGCAAAGGGACCGTCCAACAACTGTTTGATCTTAGCCATGCGATCTTCCGAATCGGCAACCGCCGAAACATGGGAGCACTAAAAATGACCATCCAGCAGTTCTATCGTCCGGGCGGCGACAGCACGCAGAATCGTGGTGTACTGGCGGATGTGACGATTCCTTCGATCACAGACCACCTAGAGGGAATCACGGAGGCGGAGATGGACTTTGCACTGAAGTTCGATCACGTTCGCTCCCTTCGCTACGACCGCCACGGGATGTCGAGCGGCGCGATTGTTGATGCGCTTCAGCAACTTTCCGATGAGCGAACCGAAATGTCGGAAGAGTTCAACAAAGATACTCGCCGAATTGCGATCTACGAAGAACAGAAGGATCGCCCGACCATCACCCTCAACCTTGAAGAGTATCTCGTTGAGCGGGAAGAGTTGGACACGGACAAAGAGAAAAAAGAGATCGGCGAAAAACTTAGCGGTGCCGATCGGCCGGTCTACGATATGGAAGGCCACTACAATCAAGAGGCTCTTTCGATCGTCACCGACTACCTCAAGTTGCTGCAAGAAAACAAAGTGGCGGTCATCAAGTGATTTCCCCTACGTTAGCGGAATGACCAAGCCATCGTGGGCAAGGTCCATTCCCTCGGGCAGTGCTGCGCAGGTTGCCTCGTGCTCTAATTCATGGCACATGTGCGTAAAGTAAACTCGCTTTGCCTGAAGTTCTTTGGCTAAAGCCACCGCTTCGGAGAGATTGAGATGGGTCGAATGGCCTTTCTCTCGAAGGGCGTCGAGAATTAGCACGTCGAGCCCCTGCAAGCGCGCCTTGCTCTCGTCCGGCATTTCGCTGAGGTCGGTGCAGTAGGCGACATTTCCGAAACGGAAACCAAGCGTATCGAAATTCGGCCCGTGGCGCTGCCGGACCGCTGTGACACGCGCCCCGAGGACTTCGATCTCTGGACAACCCTCATGGACCGGGCCAATTCGCTCGAACGAGAGCGCCGGCACCGCGCCCGTATGGAGATCGGTCCGCTTCTCAAAAGCGTAGTCAAACGACTTGCGAATTCGCTGTTCGACCGGTTCCTCACAGTACAGGGGCACCGGCCCGCCAAGGTAAAACTGCATCATCCGCAAATCATCCAGGCCGAACAAATGGTCCGCGTGTTCGTGCGTGTAGAGTACCGCATGGACGATGCCGATCTTTTCACGTAGCAATTGCTGCCGCATGTCGGGCGACGTGTCAATCAGCAGATTCCCTTGGGGAAGGCCGACAATCACGCTGCACCGTGTCCGCTTGTTCTTTGGATTGTCGCTCGTACATACGGGGCAGCCACAACCGATCGAGGGCACGCCGACACTGGTGCCGGTGCCGAGCAAGATCATCTGGCCGGTGATATCCGTCGTAGCGACTTCGCGACTCAAGGGAGATTTCTCATGGACCGGGAAGAACAGGGACAAACCTTTGCCGCACGTCCCAAAACCTCTAGGCACCTCGGTCTTTCTCGGGCCTCTGGACACTTTCTGATAGGTTCTTGGGATAGGCTCTTAGTCTCCCCTTCCAGCAGGGGTTCTGTCCAGACACCCATGGCAAGATCGACGAACTAGGAAGCCCCACCGACCGTTTCGTACACGGTCTCTTCTTCCATGGCAAATTGGCCCGTTTCGGCTTCCTTGCTTTTATCTTGGGATTCCACCCGGTCAACGATTCGATTGAATTCGTTAGCCAAGTCCTTCCAAAAGTCCTCGTCACGGAGTTGGATTTTCTGGGGTGTTTCGCCGTCAGCAAGCTGACGAGCGGCGTTACGGATTCTTAGGACGGGGCCCGCAAAACGGTTACTTAGCTTCATTGTATCAAAGATAAACATAGGAGCCAGCGAGAGCAGCACCACAAGGACCGCTCCGTAAGTCGTCCAGGCCTCTGCTAGGTGATCGCCGAGCGGAGTGAAGGGGTTATTGAGCCACTTCAGGCCAATCACAAGAACCGCCGTAATCGCGATGTAGAGAATCCAGTGCAGCGTCAATCGCTTGGTCAAAGCGCCTTGGACTTCAGGATCAACAAACTTTTTTTTGCGTAGATTTTTCTTCATCGGTCAGCAGCCTAAAAGCGATTGTTTTTTACTTTTTTTGAGGAGAGACGAAAGATATTGTCCTCTTAAACCTAGTTCACGGGGAGCCAAGCCGTTTGCAGAAAGAATGCGGCGAGTCGATGAAAAGAATCGTCATAAACCCTACGAGCGGCCCCGGGCTCGAGTCTCGTTCGCTAGAGAATTCGTTCCCGCTAGATATCCAGTTCTGCGAAGTTCTTAAGTACTCGGAGCCCCAATGTTTGGCTCTTCTCCGGGTGGAACTGTGTGGCAAACAGCCGGTTGCGCCAGACGGCCGAACAAAAGGGCCCGCCGTAGTCGGTCGTCGTGGCGATGACCGACTCGTCGGTCGGCACGACGTGGTAAGCGTGGACAAAGTAGAAATAGGCTCCCTCATCGATCCCCTCAAAGATCGGGGGCCGCTGCTTGAATCGGATTTGATTCCACCCCATGTGCGGTACTTTTAGTGCTTTCGGTAGATCGAACCGCACGACCTTGCCTGGCAGCAAGCCGAGCCCACGGTGTTCGCCATCTTCATAGCTTGTTTCGAACAGCATTTGCAAGCCAAGGCAGATACCGAGAAACGGCTTGTCCGCAAGGACCGCCTCCTTGAGCGGGGCTTCAAGCCCCCGTTCACGCACGGCGCGCAAAGCGTCGGCCGATGCACCGACACCGGGCAAAACGATCCGCTCAGCACGAGCCACTTCAGACGGATCGGAGGTGAGAATCGCCGTATGGCCCACCTTTTCGAGCGCCTTCTGGACGCTGCGCAAGTTCCCCATGCCGTAGTCAATAATCGCAATCAAGAGAGGGCAGGGGGGGGAGTGGAGGGAAGGAGCCAAGCTGCATTTATATGAGTGCTAATTTTATGGTTGCTAGCCGTCCCCCGCTAGCGTCTATTGCTGCACCTGTTAGCAATTCACATCGAGAGCGTTCCCTTGTAGCCGGCCGCCTCGAACGTGGCTTGCTTGATCGGGTCGGTCAATTTCACTAAGCCGATCTCGCTGAAGGGAGAGATCAAGAACCTGGCGCCCAGGGTGTCCGGGTTGGTTCGTTCGAGTAGGACCATATCGTCGCGAATCATGAACGCCTTGAACGGAATCTGTTCGCCGAGTTGGTTCACGATGATGCCACGCTGAGGGATTCCCTCAGGCCAATTGAGGAAAAATTGTTCCCACGAGTTGGCCATGGA
>JAJRUA010000042.1 GCA_024278035.1 Planctomycetota bacterium
TCGATGTCGCCGACGACACAACGGACGAAGCCTTTGCGATTGCCCAATCTCGGGCTGCCGACTTGACGGACCTTATACGAGGAGGCAGGCCCGAAGTGCCCAAGGCTGAACCGCTAACCGATTGGAGCGAACTCACGTACCTAACCACGCTCATGCAACGCATGGAGATCGCTGAGGAGGAAAGACTGCCCGATTGGCTAGCTGATGCCCGCCAGTTCCGTCGCCACGCAGACGACATTCGCCACGAAGCACAGATGCTCGCCCTCTTAGCCGAAGCGATGGTTCGCCTTGATCTTGATGCCGCCGAAGACGCCGACTACGCCGCATACGTCCACGAGCTTCGCCAGTCGGCCATCGACCTAGCCACCGCCGCCGCGTCGGAAGACCACCCCGCCGCCCAGCGGGCGATGAAGCCGCTACAGCAATCGTGCGCGCGTTGTCACGAAGATTATCGGGGGTGAGGAAGGAAATGCCGGAAGGATGCCACTTTACGCCGTTCCTTCGTTTCGTTGTGGTTCATTTTTCCGATACGTAAGAAACGAAGGTACTGCCCCCATCAATTCACGGTATTGGCTGGCTAAAAGCCGGTTCTGCGTGCCCGGCTCTTATTTCTCTTTCAAGCCACGCTAAAGTCTGCCCCCGATTGTAACGAAGAAAGGTATCGGATGGGTTGCTATTCGTCCGGCGGATTGCCCAGATTGGGGGTGAGTTTGCCGGGGCCCCGAATGGCGCCGCAGGGGGGACCTGCCTTTTGTCCATCCAAAAGCGTGTTCTGTCGGTAGCATCGCTATCGAATCAAAGAACACTCTGACCGGAAGAAATCCAGCCGCTAGCACCTCTACACCTTTAGCGTAGAGGAATCTTGCTAACGGCGGAAATCTGTGTCGGCTTCCCCCTGTCCTGTCTTCTTCTTATGGATGGCGCTTTTGTAGGCGTCGGACGTACGGAGAGTTGCGGAGGCCCGGAGGTTTGTAACGCTCGTAGCGATTGTGGCGCACCCTTTCTTGTTGTGTTCACTTTCTTAGCCAGCATTGACCGAACCCAAAGGGATTCCGTAGCCGATGCAAGCTGTACGAAGGGGCGGATCAGAAGGACCTGAACCAAACCGGACCATCGCTACTTTACCGGACCCCGACCCAGACGCGTGCTTTCGTCCACTATTGGCAGAGGGATCGTTTTGCCACCCGGCGACGACAGCACTCGAGGGGATAGACCGCCAAGAAGACTTCGCGACCCAGCGAAGTTGTCGAAGCGACGAAAATAACAGTCAACGAGAATTGGAGAGCCCGATGAAGGTCTTCACGACGGGTCAGGTCGCTAAGATCTGTAAGGTTGCCCCGCGCACCGTAAGCAAGTGGTTTGATTCAGGACGCCTCAAAGGCTACCGAATCCCTGGTTCACAGGACCGACGTATTCCTCGCGAATACCTTGTAAAGTTCCTTAAGGAACACGGAATGCCTTTGGGGGACCTTGAGGATGAAGCGATGGCAAAGGTGCTCATCGTCGCTCAGGACCAAGTCCTGATCGAAAATCTCAAGCGTGAGCTACCCGCCGACAGGGCCTTCCGCACCGCGGTGGCTGCCAGTGGCTTTGAGGCGGGCATCCAAGCCGAGAGCTTCCACCCGGATTGCATCATCTGCGACTTCTCGATCGGCCATGTGGAGGCCCTTCAGATTTGCCAGAACCTGCGACGCAACACCGACTTCACCGAGACCATCTTGATTGCTCTCTTGCCGGACGATGGCTCGTCGATGAGCTTCGATCGCTCAACGATCAACGAGACATTCAAGAAGCCGTTCGATTCGGCCCTATTGGCCGAGCGACTCCGGACGCTCATCGGTGCGAAGAAAGAGCTTGTTTGAGAGGAAAAGACGACCTAGGTAGACAATCCATCGCCTTGGTTTATCCCTAACGGGGAACCGAAAAGATGGCTCATATATCCGGGGCCGACGGCATGAAGCCGCCGCTGTCGCAGGGCTTTCCCGGTCTTGCGGCGGGTGCCCCGACTTAGGGAAATAGAAGGCTCGACCATGAAAGTGGCCGGGCCTTCTGTCGTTATCCGCCTGGATCGGTCATAATGAGGGTCGTGATGTCCAACGCACTGCCCCCCTGCTACTGAAGACGACGCGCAGCATGACGCCCGCGACCCGAGCCGCCGCCACCAAGCCCCCCCCCCCTTCCTGTCCGGAAACTTCCCTCCCGGAGGTGGTGCGGCAGCTCTTTGCGCCGATCCAGCCGAGGCTCGATCGGATCGAACTACGGCTCCAAAAAGAGCTTTGCCGAGATGACCCGCGAATTGATGAGGTCCTCCGCCACGGTTACCGACTCGGTGGCAAACGGCTTCGTCCCGCTTTAGTGCTGCTGGCAGCCCAAGCCACTGGCAAAGTGGACGACACTCACGAATTGCTCGGCGTTGTTGTCGAGATGATCCACACCGCGACACTGGTCCATGACGACGTGCTCGACGAAGCATCGATCCGCCGCCATGTTGATACGGTCAACGCCCGTTGGGGAAATGAGACGAGCGTCCTCTTGGGCGATTTCCTTTTCTCCCACGCCTTCTACCTCGCCAGCACTCTGGAGAGTGTCGATGCGTGTCGTCTGATCGGTCGCTCGACGAACAACGTCTGTCACGGCGAATTACGCCAAACACTTGCCGAGGGCGATCTCGATCTCTCCGAAGAAGACTACCTAGCGATCATCGAAGGGAAGACCGCCGAGCTGTGTGCCTGTTGCTGTCACTTGGGCACCCTCTATGCTGGCGCGAGCCCCGCCGTTTGCAAAAGCCTGGAGTCCTATGGCCGCAACCTGGGTATGGCGTTCCAAATCGCCGACGATCTGATGGACCTCACCGGTGACGAGCAGAAAACGGGCAAAACCACCGGCGCAGACCTCGCCAAACAAAAGATGACCCTCCCGCTCATCTACACCTGGCGCAGCCTCGTGAACGGTCCGCGCAATGCCCTTGAATCCTGGCTCACCAAGCCGACGCCCGAGTCGCGGCAGGAGGCTCGCAAACTGGCCGAAGCCGTCGGTGGCCTCGCTTACGCCCAAAAGAAAGCAACCGAGTACGCCGACGCTGCCATCACGAATCTCGCTTGCCTCGAAGAGAGCGAGACAAAGCAGACGCTGGCCATGTTAGCCCGTTTTGCCAGTCAACGCGAGGCATGAGGACTGCCCTACCACGTAAGAGTAGAAAAGAGGTTTAGTAACTCTCTCGGGAATCCTTGTTGTAAACCCCGGAGAAGAATCCTGCTGTTGAGAGAAACCGGCCCCACCTTCCATTGATACGTCGTAGTAAAAACACCGAGAAAAACAGATGAGTACAACCGAACAGATCATCCGAGAAAGCGCTAAGCAAACGAACTCTCGGATCGACCTATGGGTTCACTTTCTCAAAACGATCGAAGTAA
>JAJRUA010000422.1 GCA_024278035.1 Planctomycetota bacterium
ATGGAGCGGCTATAGAGCCTCGCCATCCTGGCGAGGAACCGGCGGAGGCGGCAGGGTCAAAATATCCGCCGTGCCCGTCTCGCAACAATGCGTCCTGTAATTCCAGGCATCCAGTGATTGGCTATCGCATACCAACCTGCACGGCGTCCAATCGTCGCGATGCGTCGCCGTCGGCGGTAGGCCTTGATCGCGGCGTCGGCAACCTCCTCGGCTGTGAGATCGGCCTTCTCTAGCTGAGATTGCGTTGCGCTGCGAAGTCGGTCCTCTGTGTAGCGAGCCTTGTCGAACAGGCCGGTTGAAGTAATACCGGGCAAAACAACCGTTACGTTGAGCTTTGCCGGGCGTAGCTCGCCTCGAAGGGTTTTGCTAAACGCGATGAGGCCCGCTTTGCTGGCGTTGTAAGCGGCGAACCCGGGGGGGGAAAGTGGCGCGAAGATCGAAGCGATGTTGAGAATGCCGACAGGCAAGGGGCGTTCGCGACGCTTGATATTGGGAGCCGATTCGACCAACAGCGGGCCCATCGTCCGGCAGCCGAGCATCGCACCGACAAGGTTCACATCAATGACGCGCTGTAGATCGGCCGCTTTGCAATCGAGGAGCGGACCGGCAAGAAGTAGGCCTGCACAGTTGACGAGCAGTCCAATTCGCCGGCCAGTAAGCGACTCGGCAATTTGGTCCCATCCTTGGGGGTCGGTGACATCCAGTAGATAGGCGTCGCAGTGCGACTTGATTTCTGTGGTAAGCGATTCGAGGCCTGCCGTATCGAAATCAACCGCCGCGAGATCGTAGCCTTCCCTCGCCAGACGGAGCGCTAGCTGGCGGCCAATTCCACTCGCGGCCCCCGTGACGACAGCTATTGGCCTTTTTCCCATCTGCGACAAACACCCACCGAAGCAAGGAGTAGAAAAGCAAAACCGCCAAGCGAAGCGACGCCGGCGAGAACGCCAGGGTACGCCTGCTCAAACTTGCCGCGGCACCCTTGGCATTGTTCAAGGTGCTGCCGGACCTCTTCAAGTCTAGCATCTGAAATCGTCGGGTCCGAGGGATTACCCACAAGATGCGAGTGGTAGGGAACGAATCGTTCAACGCAGATTTCGCAGGAGATCGTGGTCGGCTGCATGAGGTAGGGCGAGGCGATCAGCAAAGCCACGACCGCCAGCACGGCCCCCTTCTTACAGCACTTGATCCCACACTTCCGCATGAACTGCGCACGCAGGCGTGCTCCCAGAGATTGGAGTTGGCACCCGTCGCAGGCGGTCCACGGATTGTTTTCGTCCGGGTTGTCGATCGGTTGGTTGGTGGTATTCATTGCATTGCTACCGTTGAGGGGGAGCCTCTTTTGGATAGGGCCGTTTCAGGCGTCGTCCAGGCCCGGCTGTATTATCGTCAAAAATAGGCTTTCTTGACCGTGAAGCGAACCACACAACCGGCGAGAAGTTACCGACATAAGTGTTTATTTTTGGTCGTTGAGGGGGCCATCGGTCGCCTGTCCGAGTCGTTCGAGATTGGTGAGAAGGATCTTTCGGCGGCCAACCGTCACAAGCCCCTCGTTTTGTAGCTCACCCAGCACGACGGTGACCGTCTCTCGGGTGCTACCAATCACGCTCGCCAAGTCATGGTGAGAGAGCTTAATCCGAAGCCGGACCCCTTCGGGGGAGATTTCACCGTACTGTTCAGCCAGCTCAAGCAGCAAACTCACCAGCCGCTGTCGGTTGGAGCGGAACAGGAGCGACTTGAGCCGTTGTTCGATCCTTCGCCGTCGTAGGCCGATGAGCTTGGTGATGCCAATCGCCACCTGGGGGTTGGCGGCGACCAGCTCGTTCAGGGCGTCGGCAGGGATGAGAATGACGGTCGATTTTTCGGCTGCCTCGGCAAACTCATCGCGCGGGCCGCCATCGAGCACCGCCAACTCACCGAACAGTTCGCCCGGTTCAATGAAGGCCAAAATGGCTTGTTTTCCCTCTTCTGTGACGGAGCCAATTTTCACCCGGCCTTCGGCTAGCAGTAGGGCCGCCGCGGCGGATTCCGCAGGCAAGTAGATCGGCTCCCCTCGCTTGAAAGCACGGGAACGACAGCGGGGCCCAAGGCGCGCCAGCTCCTCGGGCGACGATCTCCGAAAGAGATCCGATTGCTTTAGGTACCACAGCTCTTCAGTCATAACTATTGCTACCTTCTGGCTGTTCAACGGCCTAATGACGCCTCGCCTGCCCAGTATCCCCCAAGAGCATGATCGAACCTAGCCTCCGTGCCCCGAATCGAGTCGTCGACTTGGCCTTCGGCGTAGACCGTTTGGCCACCGACCCAGGTACGGACGGGCCAGCCGGTGAGTTCGACGCCATCCCAGGGGCTCCAGCCGCATTTGGTGAGCTGGTTCTCATTACGGACCGTCCGTCGCTCAGCCAGATCGACCAAAACCAGGTCCGCATCGTAGCCGACCTCGATTCGGCCTTTGCCAAGGATATCCCAGACACGTGCCGGGGCATCGCACATCCAATGGACAATTTGTTCGAGCGTCACTCGCCCCTGGTGGGCTTGGTTGAGCATCAGGGCGAGCGAATTTTCCACCGCCGGCAGGCCGGAGGGGGAGGCGGGGTAGGGCTGTCGCTTTTCTTCAAGCGTATGAGGGGCATGGTCCGTTGCGACCACCTGAATCGTGTTGTCTCGCAGGGCGTCCCATAGTCGTGAGGCATCTTCCGGGGTTTTTAGCGAAGGGTTCATCTGCACGAGCGTCCCCAACCGTTCGTAGTCGTTGGTTGAGAAGAGCAGGTGATGCGGACACGCCTCGGCGGTGATGAGGCCCCGGCCCGTGGCAATCGCTTGGCGGATGAGGTCCGTTTCGTCACCGGTCGAGACGTGCAGGACGTGGAAACGATGATTGTGGCGGGCGGCCAGGTCGAGGGCCCGTTCGGTGGCGATCCGGGCGGCCAGGTGGTCGCGGATGCGGGAATGGTCGGCAACGTCGGTCGTTCCCTTGAATCGCTCCGCGTTGGCACGGACGGTGGTCTCATCTTCGCAGTGGGCCGTAAGGGGGAGGGTCGTTTCAGCGAAGATCCGTTCGAGGGCTTCTTGCTCATCGACCAGTAAGTCGCCGGTGCTCGAACCGATAAAGATTTTTATGCCCGGCGTCCGCTTGGAAGCACGCAAGGCTTCCAAATTATCGGGGGTCGCACCGACATAAAAGCCGTAGTTGACGCGACATTTCTTTGCGGCAAGGCCCAGTTTTTCTATCAGCCGCTCAGGCGTGGTGGTCGTCGGATTGGTGTTGGGCATCTCGAGGAACGTGGTCACGCCGCCCCGGGCACAAGCCCGACTGGCGTGCGTCAGGTCCTCTTTGTGGGTGAGCCCCGGCTCACGAAAGTGAACTTGGTCATCGATCACGCCAGGCAAGAGATGCCGTCCTGTGGCGTCGATCGTCTCCTCGACACGAACCGACCCCGCGGGGTCAATCTCAGCGATCTTGCCTGCTTCGATCACGACATCGACCGGCGCACTTCCACTGGGGAGTTGGACCGTCGCATTACGAATAAGGGTTCTCATAGCAAATCGTTTATGGGGTAAGGAATGAAGAATTAGACGCGGATAAACACGGATTGAAGGGAGGATCGCGGATACAAGAAAGCAGGATGGGCCCCAATCGCTGTCCTACGTCTTTTTACGGACCCGCATCTTGAACAGAACTTTTTCATTCTTTAATCCGCGTCCATCCGCCCGATCCGCGTTCATCCGCGTCTAATGCTTCCTTCCTTTTTCTCTGCCGTCTCTGCGGCTCTGCGCGCGATTTTTTTGGGGGAGAGGAGCTGTTCTCATGTTGCGGCAAATCGGCGGTGGGAGGGCAAGGTGTGGCGTTAAGGCGTCAATCGGTAGGAAGCGAAGGGGTGCATTCTCGCACAGCGTGTTGGTTTCTGGCAACACCGTGCCAAATCCACGAGCGCCAGCCACAAGTCACGAAGAGTTAGCAAAAAGACTCCCACTTCGATTGGTTTTGTGACCTAGGTTTTCCTCGGGAGCTGGCTGTAACGGCTCTCCGACCTTATCTCGCTACGTCTTTTCCTATTCACGGCTGCCCCTTGCAGTCGCCTTGCTTGTCGCCCGTGACCGTAGGCCCGTGCCCCGATGATCGCTTGCCAACAGCAGGGCCTCCTCCTCCCGTTCGTCGCCTTATGTCCAAACGCAAAAAGCAGCGCCCAGCTCGCCGTGTTTCACGGTTGACTCGTATCGAGACGCTCGAATCTCGAATCGTTATGTCCGCCGATCCGCTATTGGGTCCGCTACTTAGCCAGCATGGCATTATCGAAGAGGCTCCTGCGCTCAGCCTTCCCGCGACCGCCGAATTTTCTGGAGGACTTGGGCAAGCGATCGTTGAATCAGCCCCAACCTACGATGCAGGGGCCGATTTTTGGCTAAGTGCAAGCACGGTGGAAGAGGACGAGAGTTTCAACGGCAGGGTTGAGCAAGCGCTGAACAGTGCGAACGAGCTAACCGGCCAAGACAACGTGGTTAGCAAGTACGGTTTCGGTGGGGAAGGGCAAACGGTAGTCGTGATTGACTCCGGAATCGCTTACGACCATTCGGCCCTAGGCGGTGGTTACGGACCGGGCTATCGCGTTGTCGGTGGTTGGGATTTTGCGGAGAACGATGCCGATCCTTACGACGATGGTCCTAGCGGCGGGCACGGCACGCACGTGGCGGGCATCGTCGGTGCTTTAGGGGACGGACCGCACGTGGGGGTGGCAACCGGCGTTGACTTGGTCGCTTTGCGTGTGTTCGACGATGCGGGGAACGGCTATTTCAGTTGGGTCGAGCAGGCGCTCGATTGGGTTAAGATAAACAAAAATAGTTTTGAAAATCCCATTACAACGGTCAACTTGTCGCTTGGTACGGAGTGGAATTCAGCGAATGTCCCTTCGTGGGCGATGCTGGAGGATGAGTTTGCGGCGCTTGAGGCGGAGGGAATCTTTATCTCGGTATCGGCGGGCAACAGCTTTACCAACTACAACGTACAGGGGTTGAGCTATCCGGCTGCGAGCGACTATGTGATTCCGGTCATGTCGGTCGATAACAACGGTTCGCTCAGCTACTTTAGCCAGCGTGCCCAGAACGCAATCGCTGCCCCGGGGCGATGGATCACGAGCACGGTTCCAGATTACGCCGGGAACGATGGCAACACGATCGACGACGATTGGCTCAGCATGTCGGGCACGAGTATGGCGGCTCCTTATATGGCAGGGGCGAGTGCTTTGGTACGCCAGGCGATGGAGTTCGTCGGACAGACGAACATCGATCAGTGGGACATCTATGATCACATGATGGCAACCGCCGACTCGTTCTTCGACTCGGCAACGAACGCGACCTACAAGCGGCTCAATCTAGAAGCGGCAATCGATGCCCTGATGCCGGTTGATGATTATGGATCAACGACAGCGTCGGCATATTCCTTGGGAACACTGGCCGACACGCTCTCCGTCTCGGGAGTCATCTCTCAACTCGACGACGTGGACTATTTTGCCTTCACAGCAGACGCGGCAGGGACAGTTTCTTTGTCGGTCAGTGGTGACCGTGCGTTAGAGCCTGACGTTGCGGTAGTTGGCGTAAGTGGTTCCTGGTCGAACGACGTATTTTCGTTTGATGTGGTTGCGGGAGGAACCTACACGATCTCCATCGAAACAGCAGAAGGGCAGGGCCTAGGCTACTACGATGCCGATTTTTCGTTTGAGTCTTCGTTTGTCGCTCCTGTAACGGTGAAGACGGTTGTTCATCAAAATGGATCGATTTACACGCTTGATTCTGAAAATTGGTTGAGTATCAACGGCAATCGACTTTGGGGGCGAATCCAAGATTTCACTATCGCCCCCAACCAAAACCTTATCTTGCAAGGCGAAACAGGAATTCTCCAAAGGTACTCGGGAAAAGGTTGGGAACTTCTGGATACCGATGCACTGAAACACCTTGTCAATAACAATGCAAGAGTATTTTCGCTTGACACATACGATGTCTTGAGCGTTAACGGTTCTGCCGCTTGGACTCGAACCAATGATTTTTTCATCGCGGCCGATAATTCGCTCTACTGGCAAAGTACAACAGGATTTCTTCTAAAGCTCCAAGACGGTGGGTCTTGGCAGTATTTGGATACGGAAGTCAACGAATTTTCGGTCCGAGATGATGGGGTTGCATTTGCCTTGACGGCTGATGGAAATGTTACGGTAGACGGAGTGCAAACCTGGTCCGGCATCAGCGACATGCAGCTCAACAGCAGCGGACAATTAGTTCTTGTGGATAACGATGGTGATTTTTTGACCCAAACGGGATCATTCTCGCTAGGTAAAGAAATTGGGTTGCCATCAACACAGTCCTTCGTACAAGAATCCTCTGCAAGCGAGGCTTCCGCTACTTCCTTTGCAGCGGTCTCACTAGGAAGTGTGAGAAGCGTTCGTGTGGAGGAATCGACGGTAACTGCAGGGAAATCCACGGCAGCAGTTTTCGCCGAAGAAGTGACTACCGAGAGCCTTATTACGGAGAGGGAACTCTTGTTTACAGTCGCCTATTCGAAAGTCACTCCCACAGGAGAGGAATCAATTGGTTTTGTAACTGAGGAGGTTGAGGAACCTACGAGTCTCGAAGTGATTGACTTGTTGTTCGAGAAGATGGATCGCTTTGTTTGATCGAATGGGTTATTCGGTTGGGCGGCTAAGCGGCGCATTGCCTTGATCGCTTGGCGAGCAGCTCTTGCACCTTTACTGTGATCGCCCGGCTATCCATCCCGTAGTGGGCCCGCAAATAGTCTTGGCTTCCTACAACAGAGGAAAATCCTTGCCGAAGACCGATACGGTGGAAGAAGCCCGGATGAGCGCCATTTTCTAGCAAAGCTTCGGCGACGGTGCCGCCGAGCCCACCGTTGACCGTGTGTTCTTCGATGGTGAGAATTCCACCGGTTTCTTCGGCGGCGGAGAGGAAGGTTTCAGTATCGAAAGGCTTAAGGGTGTGGACACTCAAGACACGAGATTGGATGCCTTGTGTGGCCAGTTCCTCGGCAGCGGCTAAGGCTTCGGCAAGAATGCCCCCGGTAGCGGCGAGGGTGACATCCGATCCTTCACGAACACGACGGACCTTTCCGATTCGGAATGTTTCGTGCGGACTGTTCGAGGTATTGGCAGCCGACTTGTCCAAACGGAGGTAAGAAACGCCCGGTGAATTGGCGATCGCTTCCGTCGCTTCGGCAGCTTCCCAGTGATCGCAGGGCGACAGAACTTTGACGCCGGGCAATGATCGCATGATGGCGAGGTCTTCGGTCGCGTGATGTGAGATTCCCAAGGCGCCATAACTAAAGCCGCCTCCGACGCAAACGACATTCACATTGCAATCGTGGTAGGAGGCATCGTTTCGGATTTGCTCCAAGCAGCGCATGAAGACAAAGTTGGCGATCGAATAAATGTAAACGATGTGCCCTTCGAGCGCAAGGCCCGTGGCCAATCCTGCCATGTTTTGCTCAGCAACACCCGCATTGATAAATTGATTGGGAAATCGCTCCCGGTATTCGTCGAAAACACAAAAGCCGAGATCGCCTGTGATAAGCATCACTCGAGGATCGTTCTCCGCCAATTCACATAGTCTCGCTATGAAGCAATCTCTCATGCTGCTTCCTCCAATTCTTTGAGGGCGGCGTCGAATTCTTCGCCTCGGGCGGTTCGGTAATGCCAAAGGACGCTGTTCTCCATGAACGAAACGCCTCGGCCTTTAATTGTGTGGGCAATCACGCAGGTTGGTATATCAGGTGCAATGGCCAGCGATGAAAGGCCTTGTTTTAGGCTTTTGTGGTCGTGCCCATCGACTTCGATAACATTCCAGCCGAAGCTCTCCCATTTATCGGTAAAGGGTTCGAGCCCTAAAGTTTCTGAGACGGGTGCGAGGCTTTGGATTTTGTTGAAGTCGATGATCGCAACAAGGTTGTCGAGTTTGTGGTGAGCGGCGAAGAGGATCGCTTCCCAGTTGGAGCCTTCATCGCATTCGCCATCGCCCATGAGAACGACCACCCGATGGTCTGCACCGCCCAACTTGGCTGCCTTGGCCATACCTGTCGCTACAGGCAGGCCATGCCCTAAGGAGCCGGTCGAGAGTTCGACGCCGGGGATGCCTTTGTGCGAAACATGGCCGCTCAGGTCGGAGCCATCTTGATAATGGGTTTTCAGTTTTTCAAGGGGAAAGAAACCGATCTCCGCCAAGGCGGCGTAGATGGCCGCTCCCGCGTGCCCTTTGCTCAGAATGAACCGGTCTCGGAGCGGGTGCTGGGGGTTTTTCGGATCAAGGTTGAGAATATCGCCATATAGTACGGCAACAATGTCTGTCATCGAGAAGGCAGCACCGACGTGTGAACTGCCGCCACGACTGGTCATTTTGAGCGTATGAATACGGATTTTTCGAGCTAACTCAGCGGTGTCCATCGACCTGATAGGGATAGAATCTAAAGGGGGATTCATGCTGCTTCGGTGAGTTGAGAGTGGGCGAGCAGACGGTAATCTTCGTTAGAAAGTGACCAATCGCTTGCGCCAACATTGTCATGGACTTGTGAGGGCGTTTTGGCTCCAAACAAGACACTGCTAACGATTGGCGTATCAAGGAGCCAACGAATGGCGACTTGGGCTGGTGTTTTGTTTAGCTTCTGAGCAATTTTTTTTATAATTGCGACGGTTCTAAGATTTCGAGAAAACTTCTCTCCTTGAAAATTGTCATAGCGACTCCGACGGTCGTCCCAACCGAAACGAGAGTTTGCATCGTACTTGCCGGTTAATAACCCTTGGGCCAAAGACCCCCAGGTCACGAGCGCTGCTTTAGTTTCGCGAAGCACAGGTTCCAAGGTCAAAGCCTCGTTATCGACAAGGCTCAATTGGACTTGAACGCATGCAATTTCGGCGATGTTGCGGGCCGACCGGATTTGGACGCTAGAAAAATTGGAGACGCCAATCGCTTGTATTTTGCCTTCTTGTCGACAACGTTCGAGTTCTTCAATGGCGTCTTCGATGGGGGTCTTTCCATCGGGCCAGTGGATGTAGTAAAGGGGCAGGCAATCCAAGCGGAGCCGCCGAAGGCTTGCTTCTAGTGCTTCTCTCAGATATTGGACACTGATATCATTGACAAAATGGTTCTGTTCGTTCCTGCGAACGCCGAATTTCGTGGCGATAACGGCCTCATGTCTCTCGTTGCCCAAAGCACGCGACAAGAGTTCCTCAGAGTGCCCAAGTCCGTAGACATCAGCCGTATCAAAGAAATTGATGCCCGAATCGAGAGCCGCACGCACGGCTTGGATTGAATTGTTGTCGTCCGTCTCTCCCCAGCCATGGCCACCCAAAGGGCAACCGCCGAGCCCCAGTCGGCTTACGCATAAGCCAGAATTTGCGAGTAAAGTTTTTTCCATCACGCAGTTTTCCGAAAAGGTTTGCTGGCAACAACAGCCACGGTGCGGAATAGAATCGAGAGGTCGCCCGGGAGCGAGCGCTCATCGACGTACTGTAGCCGTAGCTGATTTTTTCGGGGGAGGATGTCTTCTCGAAAAGTGCTGTCCGGATCGCCAATACCAACAGCGCTTTGGAGGTCATTGAATTCTAGGCTAGCGAGATCCGTAATGCCGGGGCGCACGGAGAGGATTCTCGCTTCCTCTTGTGTGTAGTTATCCGTGTACTCCGCTACTTCGGGGCGAGGGCCAACGAAACTCATGTCGCCCTTTAGCACATTGAAAAATTGCGGGAGTTCATCTAACTTGAATCGACGAAGAAAGCTGCCCAATTTTGTAACCCGCGGGTCGTTTTTACCGGTTGTTGTGCCGCCTATGGTTTCCGCATCGGTTACCATGGACCGAAATTTGTAGATCAAGAATGGCTTGCCGTGCCGTCCTGTTCTTTTTCCAAGGTAGAGCGCAGGGCCCTTTTGCGTCGCTTTCATCAAGCCTGTGATCGCAAGCATTAGTGGCGAGAAGGCCACGATTCCGATTAGAGCGAAAACGATATCGAAGCTACGCTTTATCGATTCATCCATCCCTTCCTTCAGAGATTTTTGGTCCGTTGCCCCCATTGTGGTTTCCTTTCTAGGCGGCGTGAACACGGTTCTGCGAAGAGGTGTTGGGGGACGAGAGCGGTTTCATGAACGAACACCCGCCACGTCCATCGGGTACGAGCGTTGTCTCGATGCTTCGGTTACGAATGAACTCATCTGTGGCTTTCTGTGCTCCGTAACAACTGCAATAGTCATCAATGATGATTTGCCCCCCATCGCTTACTTGATCGTAGAGAGTTTCTAAACAGCATTTGGTTGATTCGTACCAATCGCCATCGACTCTTAGTAAGGCTATTTCCCCTACTTGTTCGGCATGCAGAGGCAAAGTGTCTTGGAACCAACCTTTGACCAAAGTGATCGTCTCCTCGGCTAAACCAAAGTGGCCGAAGAGCAATTCGGAAACTTGTTCGTACGTACCTAAGCAGGATCCACGGGGGAGAGGACGAATATGTTGGCCCGTTTGACCTTCGGAAAAATCTTGGTTCGTTGGATCGGGAAGACCTTCAAAGGAATCAAAGAACCAGCAGCTTCGATTCGCGCCTTCGCCAGCAGCAACCATACTAATCAAAGCGGCACACCCTCCTTGAGCAACGCCGCATTCGACAAAAGAACCTTCGACTCCGCGTTGTACCAAGTCCTGCGCCAAATCGTGCGTGTGTTCTAGGCCAGGTGATCCAATGAGTGAGTAAGGCATCACGGCTAACACTCGTTCACGAGTTGTTACTACAGCCTGGTCCCCAGAGCGGCGAGCGCTTGCCAGTTGGGACTGATAGCTTCGGCGTAGTTGCCCTTGGTAAATGGCAAATGCTGGGTGGTAGACCGCTTCGTAGACGCGCTGCGGCAATACTCGATTCAGAGGCACCAATATCTTACGTGCAATACGCTTGAACAACGGAGGCTTGGCGTAGGGGTCGTAGAAATTTTCAGGAGTCATGAGTGACTTGTTCTTTCGTTAGAGGGGTGACATTCGCGACAGCTAGCATACGACCTGACTTCAGGAAATACGTAGCTAGCATCTCTGGTAAGCGGTGTCTTTAGAGGTTCTCGTTCGTTAGTTCTACTCGGCCTGATTGAGCAAAAACCCCCTCCGTTGCAACTCGCAGGAGATGATCGGCCATGGCAGAGTAAATTTCCTCGGCAATAAATTTTTTCCGGAACAAATTGGCTGCGTTGATTGATAGGGTATTACAGAAATTTGGATTGCCCTGCAAGCGCAAAATAGCCTCGGTGAGTTGCTCGGCGCTCCCATTATCGTAAGTAATGCCGCTATCGTTCTGAGATAGCAGATCAGATAAAACGCCACGTAAGCTCGAAACTATCGGGAGGCCCGCAGAAAGGTATTCGATCGATTTGTTGGGTAAGCTACGCGAAAAGTCGTGACTGCTAACATAGGGGGCTAGCGCAGTCTTGGATATTCTCATCAGCGTCCATATTTGTGACGCACTCACCCATCCAGGCATGGTTACGTTGGACAAGTTTGCGGCCAAACGATTCCATTCCTTCGATTTTTCCCCAGAACCACATAGGACAAAACGAACAGGACAACCCAAATGAGCCAGTTGTTTAGCTGCTCTCATAACGGTGGAGGATTCAAAATGACGCCCCAATGTGCCGAAAAAGCAAACGGTGAACTCACCGTTGTCGGACGTAATGCCATGTGTTTTCCAGAAGAGAGTAGCCGTCTTTATCTCCGTCTTGCTTGGGGCACATTGCGAGTAGCCCATGGGAAAAGCACAATCCCATTTGTTTCTTGACCTAACAGCCTTCTCAAGTCCCCAATCAACAAATTCTTCTGTAATACCTGTTAGGGCAGAAGCTCCAGCGCACGCTGCCTCCGCTTGTTTGAAAAAAGGAGAAAAAATTTGTCTTGTAAGTCCTCTGAGTATAGAAGGAGAAAAGTCGACAAAAATATCAGGCCAAAGGTCGCGAATGTCTAGCACGACAGGGATTTTGTAGCGAGAACCATAATCGATTGCTGCAGAACAAAAGTCTAAAGTCGGAAGGGAGCTTACAATTACGTCGGGGCGGGACAGTTTATTGGCTTCCTCCATGAATTTGTCCGCTAACTGACGGTGGTTCCTAAGACGTTTTAACGAGATATTCTTCTTGTAACTGGGGGCGTGAAGCAGGCGTATCTTGCAATTAGGCATGAACGTCCAAGTAGAATCTTCCGAAACTAATTGGCGTTTTTCTTTGTGATTAAAAGTGGATGTCCACCAGGTGACTTGATGTCCCTTGTCCGCAAGGGACTTGGCAAGATTCCCAGTTCTCCAGAGTCGATTTCCATTCCCTTCGCAGGGCAATGGTTCTCCAATACTAAGTAACCAAACTCGCATCCTGAGATTATGCCTAGAATTGTTGGTGTAATTGGCTATCGCTAATGTAGCGATTTTTTATTCTGTTAGGATGGGTCTTATGGAAAGGCCCTTTTTAATGAGGGAATCCCCCTACATGTAGGCTGCGATTAAGCGCAATGGCGTTTTTGATTGTCGGCTATAGTATGTAGACCGCGGCTCACAAGATAATTGGTAGCCATTCCTCCCATTCGGCTATCCTTGGTGTTCTCCACCTCTTTCATATCGTCGATGAGACTCTCATTTGTTTGGAAAATCATATCCCTACCATTGCAGGATTGGGCATAATCCCAATTTATCTTACGCATGAAATTATGGATGCTCTTAGATTCTAATCCAACTTCCTTTATTGCTAGCGGGTGAAATTCAAAGAAGATGGCAAAACCCTTGCATTTTTCAAGGACGTTCTCCAAGCCTTTCAAAACTCGGTACTCATTTCCTTCCACATCCATTTTTATGATAAAGAAACTGTCTTCTATCGAGTGAGGTGTGCTTGCTAGGTAGGTTTCCATTTTTAGGCAGGAGACGGGTACGCCACTTTTGAACTTTAGTGTTTGCTCTGAAGTCTTGAAGGTGCGGTTGGAAGCTGAGGAACGTTTTGATCGGAAAAGCATTGCCGTTGTATCTTTATCTCCGACAATCGCCTGTTCTACTTTGGCAATGTGACCAAAATTATTGACCAGAATCGATTTCTCAAGCGATTTCATAGCCCTTAAATCGGGCTCAAAAGCATAGATTTGTTTTACGAGGCCGTATCGGCCAATAGCGGCTGTTGAAAGTGTGTAGGGACCATAGTTGGCACCGATATCTAGTACGATACTTCCTGGGTTAAGGGAGACTGTGGAAAGGAAGGTATCTACCATATCCTTTTCGTAACCCTCTCTATCGGTGAAGTACTTAAAGCTAGCGTTGTCGCTAGAATCAAGGTACATGTAGTGGCTGTTGATAGCGATTTTTTTTAAGAAGGGACTCGCAAGAAAACGAGCAAAAACCGTTAAGGGTGAAATGATTCGCCGTAGGGGGAGAGGCGAATTCCGGTAGATCGTAAAGAGGGATTTAATCATTGGTTTATACTAAGGTTTTAGAATCTGGGGGGGGGATAGCAGTGACGGATAAGTAGTTATCTTTTGTTGTGATGGCAGTGGTTCACGAGCGACGGATTGCTTGTCATCGCTGGTCTTGAATTGAGCACTAGGGCTGTTTTATGTCTGTGATTCAATGTTCTCTTAGCCATCCTCGCTACTGATGGCTGGCGTATTGAGGAACAGGGAAACGAAGCTAGCATCGCGCAGATGAAAATACCTCGACTATCAAAAAAGTCACCACTGAATTGGCTGGCAGAGAGAAACATAACAGCGCATGCTAAGCTGGGCACATGTAGTTGGTTTGACGGAGTTAGTGCGTTTCGTAAAAAACAACCTGTTGTTAACAATAATAAGAGGACGGCAACGATCCCTCCTTCGCATAGAAGTTCACAAAAGATATTGTGCGGGTGTGAGATGTTTATCGCATTGTCCTCAATCATTAAGGCCGTCCACCCTGAGATGCCGGCCCCAAAGACAGGATAGTCTTTCCATATTCTGATGGCTTCCTC
Source organism: Planctomycetota bacterium (assembly GCA_024278035.1). The sequence continues at coordinate 13,990 of JAJRUA010000422.1, forward strand.
GGCTAATTTGTCTCGGCCGGAGGTGTAGCCATCTTGGAAAGTTAGCTCGATAATACGATAAGAGAATGTTTCGTATACTTGGTTTCCGAGTGGAGTAAAGCAAAGGAGAAATACCCCTATCAATAATCCGCCAGTTACGAGTAGGAATTTTGAAGTTACCTTAGTTCTTTCAGACCAGAGGTAGACAGATCCTCCCAGCAATGCCGCTAGCATTCCTCCGCGAGATCCGGAGAGAACAATCAAGCCAGCGGCTATGAGTACAAGCATTAGTTTTAAGGGGTGGTGTTGCTTCGACATGCCCATACATCCGGCTCCAAAAAGGAACATTAATCTTGCAAAGACGTTAGGGCCTCCTCCCAGAGCCGCTAGCCTGCCGCTTCCTAGCGAGATCAAGGCAAACACAGCAATAATTCCAGTCAGGTACACTAGCGATTTCCAAAAAGCACGATGGAATAGCTCAGCGTCAGTAGACAAATGCCAAAGAGCTACAGCTAGTATTACGCCAAGCGTAAGAAAGGTCTCATAAGCCTTGTAAGTGCCAAGCCTTAGGTCGGGTGTCCATGCCGAGGATCCTATAAAATAAAGCATGAGCATCACGAGTGATAGGAAAGCTAATTTTCTGTAGCGTAAAATTGTTTGGTCTTGCTTTCCCCCACGGCGTAATCGAGGGATTTTTAATAGCAAGACAGTGGAAAGGAGTACCGGAAGAGCCCATAGGCGTGGCTCCTGAAACACGGAAAAATTCAAACTAAATTGCCGCTCGGATTCGATACCAAGAAGCCGCTCAGGACTCCACCGCCCTACGAGCAAGAAGAATGCTGTTGTTGCACCAGCAATATTTGCGTTAAGGGTAGCGTGATTAGGAAAAGACACGGTTGAATTATCCAAGATTAGCCAAGTCAGTTTTCATCAAAACACGGTAGGTTTCATATAGAGTCAGTGCCGCTAGCATGCACATTGACCCAACAGATCCAACAAGAACGAATTTGACACCCCCTCCCAGGTTGTAAGAAACAAAGATAAACACCAATAAAGTGAAAAGCGAAATAACGCAATTCCTTGAATTCAAGGCCTTGGCCGATACGCCATCTAGGAGGCTTCGTAAAGAGACGTAGATTAAGAAGGGAATTACCGAAAGTGCCATGAGGCGAATAACGTCAACGAGATCGGTTTCCTCGGCATCAATAAGGAAGGTAACGGAAGGTTTTGCAAATATCTCTACAAAAAGTACAAGCAGGAGGGAGACTCCAATGCCAATTCCCAGAAGCTTAGGAACAAGTTGTTTAATCTCATCAATACGACCACTTGCGGCCATTTTTGTGCTATGAGGAAGAAGCACCACCCCTAGGGGAGCGATAAGTGAAGCGGCCATGCCTAGGAGGGAACAACCAAATGCGACAAAACCGGCATAACGTACGTCGGCGATGTGAGCGGAAATTATTGCAGGAAGCGATAGCAGGGCAGTCAAGGCGAAAGCTCCTGGGATTCTTGGGATCGCGTATTGGAAAAGATCATTTGCGTGTTTCCCTAACGAGGTTATAGGACCTCGTTCCTGGTAGGTAATCCATGCTACGGCACAGGCGGAGAAGATCGTAGTGAAACAACCGGTCCACCACAGGACGGCCGCGGGGCTGTTTCCGATGGCAAAAGCTGCTAAGGGGAGTAAGCCTAGGTTAAATGTGTGCATTACGCTGGCCTGCGCAATTCGCATTTTTCCCTGCCAGTGAGACCAGGCAATAGAATGTAAAATGCAGCCAAGAAGGACAAAGTTAATTGGTCCAATACAGTAGGCGTATTCTTTGGATCCAAAGAAGATAACTGCTAGGGCAGGAGAGAAGAAAAAAGAGATCAGACCTATCGACAGCGAAATTATAGCGAATATAAATATGAGCGAAAGGAGATAGGAATAGGCTGATTTATTGTTTGAAGTGGATTCCGCAACAGCCACTTGGCGTGCCAGCGCTAAGGCGAATCCTTGCATAAGTACAGGTTGCAAGAGCGAGACCGATCGTCGCGAAAGTGCATATTCTGAGAACCCATCAACGCCGAACAAACTTGCTGCGAAGAAATGGACAAGAAGTCCACATGCCACCACAATAGCCGAAGATAAATATGGCCAAACAAGTTTTATTATCGGAACGCCTTGTATTTCATAAGATATCATTCGCTGTTTAGGTTACATCAGGATTGAGATAGTGAACGTGTGGGTATTACTGGTCGAGAGGAAGGTGATTCTTCGAATTATCTTGAAGGGCATTAGCACCTACCCTGTTTTCTTGTACGGTGTTTCCATTCGTATTGAGCGAGTGATCCTACCAATCTGCTCTACCACAAATTTCTGCTGCTCTCTTAATAATTCCGGGTACATCGGCAAACTAAGGCAATGGTTGCTGGCATACTCCGCTTGGGGATAGGCTCCTCGTTTAATCCGAAGATTGTCATGCACTTCTTGTAAATGAAGTGGAACCGGGTAATAGACAGCAGTTCCGATGCCCTTATCACTCAGCTTTGCTTGAATGTTATCTCGGTCTTTGGTTAGTACGGTGTACTGATGATAAACAGGATCAATCCAATCATTATCAGCACGAATGGTTGCAGGCGTGGATGTGCTCTGCAGGTTAATTTCACGAGGAGGCTGAATCCCGGGCGTGTCCTCAAGAAGTTGGTTGTATAGGTACGCCTTCTCTCGACGCGCGCTGTTCCAGGAATCCAAGTGGCGTAGCTTGATGCGGAGGATTGCTGCTTGAAGGGCGTCGAGTCGACTGTTAAGGCCAAGTTCGCTGTGGTGGTATTTTTTTTTGCCCCCGTGACGGCGGAGCATTTCGATACGAGAGTAAACTTTCTCGTCGTTGGTCACTACCATTCCTCCGTCACCAAAACAGCCTAGGTTCTTGCTTGGGAAAAAACTGAAGCAACCGGTGGTGCCAAAGGTTCCCACCTTTTTCCCTCGGTAGCTGGCCCCTAGGGCTTGTGCGGCGTCTTCGACTACGTGTAGCGAATGCTCGCTGGCCAGGGTCATGATCGGGGTCATCTCACACGGCTGGCCATATAAATGCACGGGCAAAATTGCTTTGGTACTTGAGGTGATAGCCGCCTCGATTTGATGAACATCAATGTTAAAGGTGCGAGGATCGATATCGACAAAAACGGGTGTCGCACCAACCATGCCTATCGCTTCGGTCGTGGCGACAAAAGTAAACGGAGTTGTAATGACTTCATCGCCAGGCCCAATGCCAAGAGAGAGCAAGGAAAGATGTAAGGCATCGGTGCCACTACCGACACCGATGGCATACTCGCAGCCGCAGTAATCGGCCATTTCGTGCTCAAAAGCCTTTACCTGTGGCCCCAGAATGAACTGCCCCGAGGTAGCAACCTCTTGCATGGCAGCATCAATTTCTTCCTTCAAATGAAGATATTGTATTTTAAGATCGCAGACGGGAATCATGGCTAGTATCGAAAGATGGTTTAACGGCTGTTTTGGATTAAGAAATTTTTAATACCGGTTGAATTTGTTTTAAGACGCCAATTTATTTTTCCGCAACAAAAAATAGTTGCCCCGTTTCGTTTTGTTGGTATTTCCTACTACATTCTGAGCAAACAGCGTTTGCCTCGTCAAAGGTAAGAGGGATACCACACTTACAGGCCCAGCCACGTTGCTTTGCCGGGTTGCCGTAGACAATGGCAAAGTCAGGCACGTCTTTTGTGACGACCGAGCCAGCGCCAATCAGTGCGTGTTGGCCAATTACGTTACCACAGATGATTGTGGCGTTAGCACCAATGCTGGCTCCACGCCGAACCAAGGTAGGAAGATTGTCTTTACTCTTGTTTCGAGGGAAGGCTGAACGAGGTGTGTTAATGTTTGTGAAGACAATCGAGGGACCGCAGAAGACATCGTCCTCAAGCGTCACTCCCTCATAGACCGAGACGTTGTTCTGAATCTTGACATTGCTCCCGATCTGAACACGCGGGCCGATAACCACGTTTTGTCCAATACGGCATCTCTCGCCAAGGCGAGAGCCGACAAGGATATGGCTGAAATGCCAGATAGTACTACCGTTACCCACCTCGACTTGCTCGTCGATGAAGGACGATTCGTGTACAAAAAAATCAGGTTTGCCATCCATGGCAGTCTCTTGGTTGCCTGCAAACATTGCAGTGGTTTCGCAGAAGTCCAGGCAGTGTACCTGGCTTCAGTTGAAAACTGCAACCATAGATTTAGGCTGCCTTGCTAGCATGGAGGCGAATCGAAGGGAGGCTCACACTAGAAACACGAGAGACAAGCGGATGGGCTTCGCTCAAACTTCGGCTTACTTCCGTATGATTGATGGAATGGGCGGTTTGGATGGCTTGGCGGGTTTCGCGGATGCCGGTCCCTCGCCCCGCGAGAATCTCTTCGTAGACTCGTGTATGGAGATCGGTGAAACCACCAGAGAACTCAATTTCCTGGCCATCGTAGGTCATCGAGCGATAGGCGAAACCGCCGTTTTGGACCACCTCATCCGGCAAGTCATCGGCATCTGTGGAGAGGAACCAACGAACCCGGGCCTTCTCCATCTCGAGTTTTCCGGCCATTTGGCGCGTTCGATTGAGGTGGACATCGCTTTGCTCAACCTTACCGAACAACCAATGCAGGAGATCGAAGAAGTGAACGCCAATGTTGAGGGCGACACCGCCAGATTTTTCCATCGCACCTTTCCACGAAGCATCGTACCAGCGGCCACGCCGGGTGATGTAAGTGAGGCAAATGTCAGCACGACCACCGGCCGTTTGTGCGTCTAGTTCAGCTTTAAGCTTCAGGAGCGAAGGTAGCAGACGCAGCTGCAAAACACCATAAACACGCCTGTTATGTTCTGCTTCAAGCTCTTCGAGCGCATCAAGATTCCAGGGCGAGATGACCATCGGCTTCTCGCAGATGGCGTGCGCCTTTACTCGTAATGCCAAGCGAACGTGAGCATCATGCAAGTAGTTGGGGGAGCATACGCTTACATAATCAACTCGATCACCTTCCCCACCACGTCGGCATTTTTCAAGATAGCGATCAAATCGCTCGATTTCGGTAAAAAATCGCGCGTCGGGAAAGCTCGTATCGAGTCGGCCAACGCAATCATGAGGATCGGTTGCTGCTACGAGCGCGTTACCCGTGTCGTGGATTGCCTTGATATGTTTGGGCGCAACGTAACCGGCGGCTCCGATAAGACCGAAATTCATTGGTTTATTACTTTTTTCTTGCTTGTGTGGCACGCCAGCATTGTCGGCAGCAGAACTGGAAGGATGGGGAAGGTAACGGAGTTCTACATGAGTCACAATCCCAGTCACCGGCGATCCCAAAACAAGCAAGCCAGAGCGATAGCCGTGCTAGCGGCCATGTAAGGAGAGGCACCGGAATACTCTCGTCTTGTGGGAATTTGTGCGATTCGGTAGTTACTCCCACTCCCCGTTAGTGCTAGTGCGTTCCCGTACCCTATCGAAAAACCCGTGTTGATGCTCTTTCGACCAAACTTTGCTTTCTATTTCGCGACTTTGGCGCTATCGCTGTGCGCCGTGGGTTGTCAATCAACCCACATTGCACCGCGTGACCTTTCTCCGGAGTTCCTTGCGCCCCGTGGCGCGGGGCGACAGCAGATGCAGTTGCGTGGAATGAACTCTTTCGGCGGTGTTAGCACCGCGGTTGGTCCTTCCGACTTGCTGGAAGTGAGCATTGTTACCGGTTTGGCTAGCGACGAGGCTGAGCCCATGCAGGTGCGGGTTGGCGATGACGGAAGCGTGAACATTCCCTACGTCGGCCCTATTGTCGTAACCGGTTTAGAACCAGCGGCGGTTGGTAATCGCATTGCGGCCGTAGCCGTCGAACGAGGGGTTTATTTGCGTCCTCAGGTGAATGTCGTTGTTGCCGAGCAAGCGACGAACCGCGTAACCGTTCTTGGTGCGGTTACCGAACCAGGCGTGCAAGAAGTGCCTCGGAATGCTTGCGATATCTTGACGGCGATTGCCGCTGCTGGTGGTTTCACCGAGGAAGCAGGAACCGTGGTAGAGATTCTACGGCACGACAGTTACGGGCTGGCTAAGAACAATGTAGCACCGTCACCGGAGTCGAGTGGTGATGCCGTGGATTCAGGAGTACAGCAGGTAGCGTTCAATGCTCCCGCGCTCAGTCGCCCTCAAGCTAGTCGTGCC
>JAJRUA010000423.1 GCA_024278035.1 Planctomycetota bacterium
ACGCGGATTAAGCGGATCAGCACGGATTAAAGAAATGATTGTCCTTTCGATGGGTCTAAAACCCTCGTCTTTAGACGAAGAGATATTGCAAGCTTGGCTCATCAAGGAGCGTCCTGGATGGGAGGTTGAGGTAACGCAAAGGCCGAAAGGAAGCCAAGGCTTCACGCCAGTCCGGAAACGATGGGTCGTTGAACGCAGTAACGCTTGGCATGGACGCTGTCGCCGCAACAGCAAGGACTACGAGCGGCGGCCCGATTCGAGCGCTGCGATGATCCAAATCAGCCACGCTCAAGTCATGCTCCGACAACTCAGCCCAAGCAGAAAAAACGAATTCAAATACCGTAATACTACGAGGAAATCAGCGGAAATCGCGTAGTGCTGGTATTTGGATAGACTCTAATTGAGCCAGAAAGTCTCACTTAGGGATGAAACATTTCACAATGAACATTCCCGTCGTTTTTTTTGTGGTTCAACTTTTGGCCTCCTCACCAAAATCGGTGGGTAGATATCGGCTGAATAGGAGGATTTAACCTTTTTACACGGTGTTTCCAGTGGTTTAACGGTGCTTGTAAACTGAGTATCAGAACACTAAGGGAGTCAAAACACACGGGTTGCATAGACATTTGTATATGCAAAAAGGTTGGCTAGCCCCTCCGCCGTCGCCCTCGCATCAGCCCTTCGCCCCGCCGTCTGAGGGCTGATGCGAGGGCAGAGGCGCGAGGGGCGGACTCCCTCTGACGAGCCTGAGCTGAGGTCCAACTGTCAATCTGATATCATTTTTACCCACCGATTCCGGTGAAGAACCAACTTTTGTAACCGTTCACGGGGCAAAAAGAAGCGAACCGCTAATGAGCGCAAATAAACGCTAATCCCGCCGGTTTTTTCCGTCCGAACTTCTTCCTTTTGACTTCCTTCCTCTCTTTATGATCCCACTTTTTGTGTGGGGGTTTTTGAGTAGGTTTTACAGTTCGAGTCGTTTATTAGCGTCTATTCGCGGTTGCTTTTTGTTGGGAACTGTGAACGGTTACCAACTTTTTACCCTGTCACGCACCTCGAGCAATTGGGCGGCGATGCTCATCGCAATCTCTGCCGGGTGGTTCGTGCCGATTGTCAGACCGATGGGGCAGCGGAAATCGAGCGTTGCTGCATCGGTGCCTAACTCCTTTCTTAGCACCGACGCTTTCGCCCGGCTGCCGATGACGCCCAGATAGGGGAAGCTTTTTTTCGAAGTGGCAATCTGCTGGAGTACCGGCAAGTCCGAAGCGTGGCCGCGGGTCATGCAAAGAACGAAAGCGTTGTCAGGCAAGTTGGCAACTTCGGTTGCCGGTTCCTCAACTTGAACTTTGTGGACGCCTGCAGGGAGCCGATTGAGCCATTCGCTGCGAGGATCGATGCAAGTCCGTGAGCAGGGGATTGTTACAAGCAGCCGAGCGAGGGCCTGTGTGACATGCCCCGCACCGAAGATCACGATGGGCCAATCCGCCACGTTGACCGTCTCAAAGTAAAGCCGCACACGCCCGCCGCACGTCATGCCGACATCCGCCTTGAGGCTCCAATCCACAAATCGCGTAGCAGCCTTCTCGGCAAGCAACGACTGGGCTTCAGCGATTGCCTTCGCTTCGACACGTCCACCTCCGACAGAGCCTGCTTCGATTCTCGTAGCCGAGACTAACATTTTGCTGCCAGCGTCCGTCGGAGCTGAGCCCGCTGTATCGACGACCGTCACCACCACAAACGGTTGCCCACCGGTGGAGAGTTCGTCGTAGCGTTCGGTATAGATGGGTAGGGACATAGGTGTTATCGATAGTGAACTAAGAACTAAACGCAGACCAGTGTAGCTATATTGGCGGATTGAAAAGATTTACGCGGAGAACTCAACGTAACCGTTCAAGCCCCGGTGAGCAACGATGGTGAGGTTTTCCCATCAAAGCGGGCTTGAACGGTTACGTTCTCAGCTTGCAGCTCGCTAATCGTGGCATCATCACCGCAAGACTTCGGCTTGGGAGCAAGTTGCGCGTGCCACGATCGAAGGGTGGCACCGCTAACGCCCACCGCTTGGCTGGCTGCCTTGAACGAATAGCTCTCTTCGACGATCAATCGTACGGCATCTCGCTTGAAATCTTCGCTGTAACTACGGCGCTTTGAGGCGGTGGCCTCCGTGTTCGGTAAATCCATCTAAAATCTCCTTCGGAACTAGTATCAGAGGTTCCGATTCTGTCCGAAAGTGGTGGGGTACCGCAGCAAGCCCCTAACTAGCAACTCTAAACTCCCTATGCTACGCTAGGCAGCTTCGGCGGGCTGTAGCTCAGCTTGGTAGAGCGCTGCGTTCGGGACGCAGAGGTCGCAGGTTCAAATCCTGTCAGCCCGACTCGTTGTAACTACCGCCGAACAAAGAACTTCTGTTACCTGCCGAGTGTCGGCAGTGCGGCGTTTCCCAAGAGGCCAAAACGGTATGTACCGTTTTGGCTCCACCCCCAGGGAGACCCCCCATGCCGCTTCTTACGCAAACTCTGCCCAAGTACCGTAAATACCGTGCTAGCAAGCAGGCGATCGTCACGCTTTCCGGCGTCGATCACTACCTTGGCCCTCATGGAACCAAGGCAAGCCGTATTCTCTACGATCGGCTCGTATCCGAGTGGCTGGCTGGTGGCCGGGCCGCTTCACAGCAGGTGGATACGCCGATCACCATTGTGGAACTGTCGGCCCGTTATTGGACCTTTGCCAAGGGGTACTATCGCAAGAATGGCCGCTGTACGCGGGTCACGCCTGCGATCAAGGTCACGCTCCGCTATCTCAAACAGTGGTACGGACGGGAACCGGCGGTCGAGTTTGGCCTGGTACGTCTCAAAGCCCTACGCGAACGCATGGTGGCCAACTAGCAATCCCTTTGTTCGTCGTGATCGCCGTGGACGAATCCTTTCGCGTCCTTTCGCGTAACGATAGTTCACCACCCGAAAAAACAGGTTCGATTCCTCACGATCCAGTTGTTGATAACCGAACTCGTCGATAATCACCAGATTCACCGCCATGTACTTGCGGTACTTCAGTTTGGCGGGTGGCAAATCGGCATCTCGTTTGAGCTGGTGCATCAGTTCATCCAATCGGTAAAAACTGACCGAGAAGCCCGTTTCGATGCCACGCATTCCCAAGGCGATTGCCAAATGCGTCGTCCCCGACCGCGGCGAGCTGTAAGTTCACTTCATAAAAAACGCTTGACACGATGCCATGCCTTCTATACTATGCGTAACATAGTTACTTCCAAGCGAGGATTTTCCTATGAAGCTCGAGCGTGAATTGATGCGTGGTGCGGGGCCGACGGCGGTGCTGCAGCTCCTGTCTGGTGGCGAAAAGTACGGTTATGAGCTGGTCGAAGCGCTGGCCCAACAGTCGGACGGGGTGCTGGCGATGGGCCAGTCGACGCTCTATCCGATGCTCTACAACCTGGAGGCGAAGGGGTTGGTCAAGTCGCGGACCGATAAGTCGGGGCCCCGGCCGCGTCGCTATTATCGGCTGACAAAGAAGGGCGAAGGCAAACTGGCGGTCGATCGCCAGCAGTGGGCTGCGCTGTTCGAGGCCCTTGGTTCGCTCGAAGTGTTGCCGAAGATTCGTCTTCCGAAGACCGGCAGAGCCAAGGGGGCCGTATGAGCCAGACATTACGCACTGCTTGGCGGTTGATGTTTTTTACACCGATCCGTGAAGTTCTCGGCATGGTGTTGCGCCGGACCGGTTGGCGGCAAATGATCGCCGAAGCCGATTTGCCGGCGCCGGTTCGCGAGAAAGTCGTACAAGTCGTCTTGAAGTCCAAGCTATGGAACGGTGAACGGGCGGACGTTGCCGAAGAACTGATCGCTCATTTTATGGATGGCCTCGAAGCGGGCGCGTCGGCAGAAGAGCTAGCCGATTCGTTCGGCGATGCGACGACCACCGCCCAGTTGATTCGCAGTGCGAAGCGGCGCTGTCGCCCCGTGTGGTGGCAAGCGTGGTGGTGGATGAGCCGTAGCTTCTTGGTGTTCGTGCCGTGTTACATTTTGTTGGCCGCTTGGCTCTCGACCGCACGGCCCGTGGTGAGCGTTGACTATCTAGCGATCATCAACAAGGCGGCTCATGCGGTGCCCGAAGAAGAGCGTGCTTGGCCGGTTTACATGGAGGCACTGCGTATCGTTGCCGCGGAACAACGAGAGAAGCGTGAAGCAGCAGATACCCCTGGTCATTATTTGTATTGGACCTGGCTACCCGAGTGGGCGGGGGAGACTTCTTGGACTGAAGAGCAATTTGCGGCTGCTAAAAAATGGACGGCGGATCATGAAGGCTTTCTCGCTAAACTCCGTGAAGCAGCGGCGATGCCAAAAATGGGCGTCGCCGTTGGGCCGGGAGAGCAGTACCTCAAGGACTTCGATGAACTCGAAGGGGGCAGTCTTAATGCAGAACCAGGGACTTCAGGTAATGTGGTTTTGAACTCGCTCTACGGGGTGTTTTTGCCTCACGTTCAGGGCACTCATAGTTGTGCTCGCATTTTACGATCCGATGCTCAGGTTGCGATGGAAGCCAATGAATCAGAACGTGTTATTGCCGATCTTGAAGGCATGCTCGGCATTGCACGCCACGCAGGAGAAGGATATTTCCTAGTTGTCGGCTTAGTGAAAGTCGCTCTCGACAATCTGTCCTTCGACCTAATTATGAAGGCCTTACGCACGAAGCCTGGTCTCTTCTCCGACGACCAGCTACGCAGCATAGCGCATCGTATCGCAGCAATTCAGTACGATACGCTCCCTTATTGGGAAGGTGAAAATATGATGTTTCAAGACATTGTACAACGTCTTTATAGTGATGACGGAAGTGGTGACGGTTATCTGACGGCGGAGGGAATGCAGAGCCTCCAAGGCGTTACAGACGATTTTACGTCAAAAGAAAAATTTAGCTTTATTTGGCTCTGTAGATCACTGACTCCGTTTGCCTTTTTCCTTGCTTCTCGTGAAGAGTTGCTTGAAAAATACGATGCGATTTGGGCTGAGCAGCTTGCACGTTCACG
>JAJRUA010000424.1 GCA_024278035.1 Planctomycetota bacterium
CGGCAGCAACGTCGGCGCGCTGAGCGAGCTTTTTGATGGCCGGCTTAACGCCGGAGGGGAGCTCGTAGCCATCGTAGCGTTCGGTGAGCGCCGTCAGCAATTTGTAGGCTTGCCAGAACTGCCCCTCACCGTAGGCTTGGCCGGCTTCCGAAAAATCCGCCTTCATGGCTTCGGTAACGGCAGCCAATAACTGGGTAGCAAACGCTTGGGTGCGTCCCTCTTTTCCTTTCGCGGCGCGCGAGACGGCCTTGGCAGACTTGGCGTAATCGCCCAACTCGATGGCCAGCCACGCCTCCTTGAGTTCCTTGGGTGCAGGAGGAGCGACGCGCCACTTGGCCCCTTGGAGCGCCTCCTCCGCCGTGCCGGCAAGGTCCGACCATTTACCCTGGTGTGCCGTACCGTCGGCCGTGATGTAAGAGGCTTGGATAACGTTGGCCATTGAGACTTGGGCAAGCCCCAAGGATTTTTCAAACGCACGATCGGGATCAACGATCACAGGCCAAGTCACGCGTTGCTGACGGACGTACGCCGCCACTTTTTGGGGCAGCGTACCCGAGTTCACCGCAATGAACAGCACCGGGCGATCACGGTACTGAGCCGAGAGGCGTTGCACGTCAGGCCACCGGGCGGCACACGCAGGACACTCCTCTTCAAAGAACAGCAGGACAATCCCCTTTCCGGCAAGCGACTCGGCCGAGAGTGGCGGGGAGTTGATCCAGCGGTCGGGGGCGGTGGGAAAGTTCCAATCGGTGGTCCCCCCCTTTGAGCCGAGCTGGACATTGTCGTCCGGCACCGTTTGCCCCGGCAGCGGCTTTTGGTTTCTACCGAACATTCGGTCGCGTACCGATTGCTGGTCGCGACGCCGGTTGGTAGGTTGGCCCGTTAGCGGGTTGGGACGTTGGGCTACAGCCGGGGCCGCCAAGTGCAGCGCCAAGGCTGCGAGCAGCAGGCTGCGTAGGTAGGTAGAAAAACGCATGGAAGTGCCTCTCGGTTCTTGGTGTTCCTCGGAGCTCCGGCCTTATTCTAGCAAGTGGTCGGGCTGTCGGGGCGAGGACGACCCGTCTCTCACATTAAATTCTGAAGAAATATCCTCACCTACTCGGGCATTTTGCCTGTTTCAAGTTCCGTTTCCCATTCCTGCATCAGTGGCCAGTCGATGGCGCAGGTACCGAAGTCGGCCATGTGGAGGTAGCCATCGAGCCGCTGGATGGTCCGATCAATGAGGGCATTCTCCTTACGGAACGCCGGGCCGTGGCTTGGCAGGAGCCATGCGACATCGCTATCCCGAATCCGAGTAAGCGAAGCAATGAAATCGACCAGGTTGCTACCGTGGTGGGCATCGATCGCGCCGACCGTTCCGTCGCGGAACAAGTTGTCGCCCGAGAAAAGCAAGTCTCCCATGCGGAACGCTAGTTGACCGTCCGTATGCCCCGGCGTGTGCCAAACTTCGAGTTCGAGATTGCCGACCTTGATCGTGTCGCCATCTTTGACCTTATTTTCACATTGGACAGGAGGCATCTCCAGGTCGATCCCTTGGGCGTCAATTTGAGCGAACGTGGCAATGCGATCCCCCGTTTCGAGTTTTTCCGCCGCAACCTTATGACAGGTGACTGTGGTTTTGAGAACTTGCTTCGCCTTGGCAAGACCCTGGATATGGTCCACGTCGGCGTGCGACGCGATCAGAGTCACACACTTAGAAAAAGGGAAATCAAGCTGACGAATCAGTTCGAGAACCTCATCCACAGCGTCTTCGTAGCCTATGTCCATGAGCGTCCAGGCACCCGTATCGTCGTCGTAGATCAGGTAGACGCTGCAAGTAATCCGTCGGCGTGCTTGGTGGTTCAGTTCAAGAACGTTCGGAAAAATGGGGGTGCGCTGGAGCATGGGCCGGTAAGGGGCAAGAAACGAAGTGCAAAGGTGAGTGACGATGATAAAACCTGGGCGATGCAACCACAAGCTCGCAGGCGAGCCGTAAGCGTCAGCGCCCGGAGTTTTCCCCAAGAATCACCGCCGCCAGCCCTTCGCGATACGATGGATAAACTAGCCGTACATCCAGAGAGCGAAGCATCCAATCGTTCCGCACCCTTCGATGGACCGCCGCTCGGGCAGCCCGGAGGGAACCGGCCGGCGGCTCCACGAACCGTGGCGGGGGCCCGCCGAGCAGCCTTGCCGCTTCAGCATAGTAGTCGCCTCGCCTGGAAGGGGCCCCATCACAAACGGAGAGAACCGGAGGGGGGGAAGTGGCATCTGCCGCTGCGATGACAGCGGCAGCGGCATCCTCCACATGGATCAAATTGAGCCATCCCTCGGGCGATGCTTCGAGTGGCTCTCCATTGCGCAGCTTCGCCAGATAAGGAAGTCGGGCAGGACCGTAGAGCCCCGCCAACCGAAGCGAGACCCCCTTCTCAGCAAAGAGGCTCGACCGCAACCCTTCTTCCGCCGCCAACGAGGCACGGCCCCCCGGACGCTGGGGATCGGTCGGTGTCGCTTCATCGACCCACTCCCCCTCGGCACCCCCATAAACGCCCGTCGTGCTAATGTAAATCACTCGCCGAACGCTTGTCGGAAGTGCCGCCAGCACG
>JAJRUA010000043.1 GCA_024278035.1 Planctomycetota bacterium
CCGCCCAAAGCACAATCCAAGTGGAAGACGTAAGTCCCCAGAAGGCTAAGATGGAGGGGTGATTGCTGATGGGTAATTGCCGATGTTTGGCGTCTGATTTGTTTCCATCAACAATCAAACATCAAACATCCCACCTCCTCTAACGGGTTGGATTTTTTGTTGACTGGGCGATTCGTACCGTGATGCCTAGATCGGAGACGCGGGCTTCTTTGCAAGCGGCGAGCGTAGCTGCGACGTGCTGGAAGGCACAGGATGCGTCTCCTCGGATCACAACGCTTAGCTTTGGATACTCGCGTTTGGCAGCCGAAAGTTTTCGGGTGAGTTCTGGTAGGGTCACTTCGTTGCGATCGAGGGTTACGCTGCCGTCGTCAAGCACCATGACGACGCGTTGTTTGGGGGCAGTCGTTAGCGACTGGGCGGCGGCCACCTCGGGTAGCTCGAGCTCGATGTCGCGTTCCATCTCGGCAAACCGTGTGGCAACCATAAAGAATATGAGCAGCAGAAACACGACGTCGATCATCGGCGTCATGTTGAGCGTGGGTTGGTCGTCTTGGTGGGTTTTGAGAGGCATGGGAAGGATGTTTGATGTGAGATGTTTGATTTTTGATGTCGGAGTGGTTGATTCCGAACTTGTAGCTATCCTTACGCGGCCTTTTTGTTTTTGGTGGAGCGAGCGGGGCGGGTGCGGCGTTCTTCGAGTGCTTCGGCTGAGATTCGGTGGACTAGGTTTTGTCCGTGGCGGTCGATTTCCGTGACCAGCATGTCAACTCGGCCGGTAAACCAGAGGTAGAGAATCAATGCCGGTATGGCGACCGACAGCCCTGCGGCGGTGGAAAGCAAGGCACCGCCGATTCCTCCGGCTAGCAGTTCGGGGCGACCCATGGCGCTACTGCCCGCGATTGCTTCAAAGGCTTCCATCATTCCCCAGACGGTTCCTAAGAGTCCCATCAGCGGGCAAACGGTGGCTACGCCGTTGATCACGCGCAAGAATCGGCGCATGTCGTTGGCGGCCCGCTCGCCCTCGTCGAGGACGGCTTGCTCGACCTCGACAGCCGGTTTGCCCCACTTTCGTACTGCCGAAGCAAAGACGTTGGCTACAAGGCTGTCGTTCTCGATGCAGCGGTCGAGTGCCTCGTCTCGATTGAGAGCACCTTCGCCGATTTGCAGCAAAAACCGCTCGGCAAACAGGCGGGGTGCCACCCGGCTGCGGCGCAGGCTTAATGTGCGTTCAAATACCACAAGCAACAGCACGAACGAGCAGGCGACGATTGGCAGCAAGAGAGGCCCACCCGCGATGAGCATGTCCCAGAGGCTTTTTGTCGGGATTAACTCGCCTGCTTCCGATTGCTGAGCGAAACAAGTCGAGGCTCCGGTAACGAGCACGAGCCAAGTTCCGAAGAAGCTTGTTTTCGAGCAGACTCGATTCCAGGGAATAGTATTTCGCATCCGTGCGCCTCGAACTGTTGGTTGCCGTTGGTTGTCAGGCGGAAGCTACCGCTGACGAGTTGTCTGACGATTTGCCCAATTCAATCTTGTTTGAAGTTGCGACTCGGAGGTCGATCCTTGCCATTTATCGAGTGCTTTCGAGTAATGTGCCCTTGCCGCGGACCAGTTATGTTCTCGCTCCAAGCATTTGCCTGCCTGCAAGGCGGCTCGGGCTTGCCACTGGGGTTGGTCGTGGCGGTCGATGACTTTTTGATAGGCTTGTCTTGCGCGGGGGAAATCGTTTTGATGGAAAAAAGTGTCGCCGATCATCCACTGCGCCATGGCTGCGGTTTCGGTCTCTTTTGCCTGAGGGTTGTCTAGGACTCGACCGTAGGCGATCCGAGCCCGAGGCATTTCACCTCGTCCGGCATAGGCTCTCCCACGTAGGTAGTCGACCTCGTGCTGTTGGGGAAAATCAGGAAAGTCATGTTCCACGTTTTTCAGTAGTTTTAAGACCTCAGTCCATTGTTGTCGTCTCGACCGTAGCTGGGCTCGACGCAGCGGGATGATGGCCGTCCACGGTTCTTCGATTTCAGTGTTTTGCTTTGCGGTTTGCTCTGCCAGTCGATCAAAGTTGCTGAGTGCTTCTTTGAATTGTCTGCTCTGAGTCTTGTCCTCGACTAGCCAGCTTCGATAACTTGCTTCTGCTAGCCAGAAGTAAGCTCGCGTTTTTCTTGGTCCTTGTTCAAATTTTTCGCCGACTTGGGTGAGTCGTTCTAAAACCTCTTGCCAACGGTTCTCGGTCGCATCCAGCTGGCATTTTAATAACAGCGTTTGTTCCCAGAGCTTATTCGCTTGTTTCTTTGCCTTCTTGTCGGTTCTCTCTGCCGAGGGGGCTTGAGAGAGGATGTCGAGCAACCAATCGACGTAGGCTGACGCCAGGGTGCTATCTTTCTTATCGGCTGCTGCAAGGGCCAACCAATAGGTGGCTTCGAGAGCCTGGGCGCTCTGGGAAAAGTTTTCGTGCAGAATCTGGAACTTTGTTTCGGCAGATGCAAGATCGCCCGTCTGGACGTCGAGCCAGGCTTGGGCTGCGATTACCTCGGCCGTATGGACCGAATCGGGGTACTTGGCTCGAAATTCAAGGTAGAGCTGGCTTGATTCGGAGAATTGAGACAGTTGAGCGTGCAGTCGGGCCGCTCGCCGAAGTGCTTCCGCATGAATTTTACCGTGGCGATGCTGAGCGAACAGCTCGCGGTAGGCCGCTAGGGCAGCGTCGTGCTGTCCCTCGCGTTGTAGGCCTGCGGCTTCGTCGAGTATTTTTTCTTCGGAAGCTTCTGCTGGGGGTTCTTTGCTGGCAAGCGGCAGTTGGCTTGGTTTCTGTTGTGCGATTTCTCGCAGGTACGCGGTTGCCTGGGCGGCCAAGGGCTCGTGCGGGAAGTTGTAGACAAATTGCGTTAGCAATTGTTCGCCGCTGCTCAGGTCGCCGGCAAGCCACGAGGCTTCTCCTATCCGGAATAATGCGCGGAGCAAATAAGGCTTGCCAGCAGGATGCTTTAGAACCAAGCGGTAGTGCTCGCGTGCTTTGGAGTATTTCTCCAATTGCAACAGGCTTTCGCCCAGATAGAAATGAGCCTCGATACGTTTTTTTTGGTCGGGGGCCGTTTCGGCACATGCCGCGAATGCCGTGGCAGCACGCTGCCATTGGCCTTGATGGTAGAGCTTGGCCGCCTGGTCGAAGCCTACCTCAGCGGCATGGGCGGCAGCGATTGTTAGTACAATCGTGGCGCTGGAGATCAAGCTAATCGCAATGCGGGTTCGCATCGTCGTCTCTCGCTGGTTGTGTCCCCCCAACAAGAAAAACAGGCTTGCCAAATTTCCGTCGATGGATCTTTGGCAAGCCTTTGTGAGTTGTCAGCTTCTACTATGTGCGACGCTTAAAACTGGCTCGTCGCACCCGTGTCGACGTTGCCGACCATGTGGAGATGGTTGTGGTCGACGTAGATCACTTCTTGGGAATCTTCGTCTCGCAAGGTGTGAGGAATCGGCCAGCCGATTCGACGCACGTCTTCGTAGTAGATCGTGCATTTGTAGTGGGCATGGTGCTGCTGGGCCGGTCCGATCATCGGATAGACCCGGGGCGGATCGATGTAGTCAGAGATTTTTTCCTTCACGATTCGCACGTTGTTGCGGTTGTGTTCGTGGAGGAAAGGTACGCCACCTTGGACGGGTCGAGCTTTTTCTAGGGCTCGCATCACTTCGTCGTCGCTAGGAGGATCGAGAGCGATGATTTCGCCTTCCGAGGTAATCGGACCGAGGATCGGCACGCGGTCGTAGCGTTCTTTCTGCCAAAATTGGTCTTCTTTTCTCTTCTGCTGAAGAGGGCTTACCGGGATTGGGATCGAAAAGGGCAGTAGGCTTGGCCCCGCCGTAGCAAGACCCCAGTAACAGCCGCTTGTCGACATCGAGCAGATTGCCAGTACAACAGCAATCGCCGACGATGTGAATTGGTTCGGTCGTGACATCGAATCCACCTTTGTCCAGCCTTCGAGTAGTCAGATGAGCAGCTTCGTGATCGACTTGACCTCGTGCGATGGCAATCTCTTCGGCCGTCGCACCGTTACGGAGCTGATGTAAGAGTTATCGTGTGAATCTAGGCAGAACTTGCGGGTAATTCTGATTGTGAGGAAAAAAAGGAGCCGGAGTGCTAGCAGTGGAGTTTTGGGTTGTGAGTCGCTCGTTGCGAGAAGAACTTGATACTCGCGACTCGCAACCCACAACTCGCGACACAAAAAACCCCCTTGCCCGCTTTGATAGCAGACAGGGGGGCTTTGTTTTTTGTGTCACTTCTCATCCAAAGACTATTTGTTGTCTTTGAAGTCGAGGAACCACCAGCCGTCGTCCCATTCTAAGGTCACCTTGCGCCAGCCGAGTGGCACTTGGGGATAAGGGTAGAAGGGGCCAATGTAGGGCC
>JAJRUA010000425.1 GCA_024278035.1 Planctomycetota bacterium
AGGCTCGCCTGATCCAACGCACGGATGACCTGCAACGTCTTAGATTGGGCGTACCATTTCTCCCACCCGCCATCGGCCCATAGGTACTTCTCGACCTTGACTAGGTCTTGTGTCCCCGGCATATCGAATGACAAGATCGTAGGCAGCGGAATCGATTGCGTCTCATCTGCAAGGCAAGAAGAGGCAAGCAACAGAAAGACGATCATTGTTCGCATGGCAGACTCCGTGGTTTTTGCCCCAATCAGCGGAGGCCTCATTGTAGGGGGGAGTTTTGACCAATCAAATTGTTTTTCGGAAAATCGCTCTTAGCTGGCATCACATGCGGAACAGAAAGCAAGGCGGATTCATATCCATGTTTTCCTGGCCTAAAGAACTCGACCATTCCTATGAGAACTCCACTTCCGTCGAGCCCCGTAGCCGCTGAATTGATTCCATTTGCCCCTTTCCTTGCCCCGAAACATAGACTAGCGGATAATACGATCGATAAAAAAACTGTGGGAGTTGAAATCTTCATGCTACCTATCTCTCATTGTTGATTGAGTAAGAAAAGTTACCGCAAACATTTTTCTCCAAAAAGGCAGCGGGGTTAACGAAACGCCACCCTCCATTGTGCGAGACTCCCACCCGTGACATAAATTTTCGTAAAATATGTATCTCGCCTTTACCGACCGGAAGATGTCCAAGGGGGACGATAGCGAGGTGTGTTTGTTTGGCTCCAGGAAATGAGACAAATCGATACGAAACTTCAATTCGGTTCGCATCAACTACGACGGAATCGACTCTAAAATCAACTCCAGGATAGCTGTAGGCGAAGAACACCAAGGAGAGATTGGTATTGGCAGGTAGCGTACTGTCAGGCTCTTCTCCCTCTACCAAAACTTTGTGAGCCTCAATCAATGCTTCGCGACCATGTCCTCGAACCAGGAACGCCGGAGAGGCATCGACGCCATCGGGCAACTCGACGGCTGGAGGCAACAATGAATTCGTTTCGTCCGTGTCGATTTCGCAAATATCTTTTGTCCCTGGCGTGTCGTACGCCCATATTTCCCCTCGTGGGACCGTGCTTTCAGGTGGTGGGACAATGACCACCGTCGATTTGCAAACAAATTGTATCCAGGGGCCCCCCGTATCATTCGGGACCACGAGATCTTCCGGAAGCGATTCATGCACCTCAATTCGCGTAAAGCCGGCCGGCAAGTTACCCAGCGGAATGAGGGCGTACCGTGGCGACATGTCGTGCGTCGATCTCTGAGCTACTCCGGAGTAATGGATGCTTATCACCTCCGGAGAGACCGTTACACGGTCAATCACGACATAAACGGGAGTGGGATAAACGTAGAAGAAGAGCGAACAGGCACTGGTTGTCGTTACAGACGCTAGATCGGATTCGCCAGCCAACACTTTCTGGACATTAGTTAGAGCCTCAATGCCTTCGCCCGGTACTACAAAGATATCTCCGGCGGTATTGTCAGCAGCCCATAAGTCACGAAGCGTATCTCGAACCTGCTGAGCTTTTGCCCCGGAATCTTTCCCGAGATTTTGCTCGGTGTCAAAGACTTCACGAGTGCCAGGCATGTCCGTGGCCCAGATATCCCCAAGCGGGATGACCCGCGGTTCCTCCGCAAAAGAGGGAGAGACAAACAGCAGAAAGATGAGAACGGTTCGCATGGCCTACTCCGAAGGTTTTCTGATCCAATCAGCGGAGGCCTCATTGTAGGGGGGGGAGTTTTGACAAATCAAACATTTTCGGGAAGCCCTCTGCACAAAGGGGGGGAATCAGGAAGGAAAAATCGCCTGAATTGCAATGCTCGCCTTTTGTGTCGTTACGGTGCCGCCTGCGGCGCTTGATCCTGTCGGGCTTAGCGGCGAAACTACCCTGTATGACAAACGTTGAAAAATCTTCTGGCCCCGCTTTGGTTGGCATCGTGATGGGCTCCCTGAGCGATTCGGAAACGATGCGTGAGGCGACGGAGGTGCTTGCCTCGCTTGGCGTGGCCCACGAATCGCGGATCGTCTCGGCCCACCGGACGCCAGAAGAGATGGTCGCCTACGCCAAGTCGGCTGAAGAACGCGGTTTGCAAGTGATTATCGCTGGAGCGGGAGGAGCGGCTCACCTGCCGGGCATGATCGCTTCGCTGACCACCTTGCCAGTGTTGGGTGTTCCCGTCGAGTCGAAGGCCCTCCAAGGAATGGACTCGCTGTTGTCGATCGTCCAGATGCCGGGCGGGGTGCCGGTCGGCACCTTGGCCATCGGATCGGCTGGAGCGAAAAACGCCGGCCTACTTGCGGCACGGATTCTCGCTACTAGCCGGCCTGAGCTTCGTGAGAAATTGCATGCCTATCGCGAAGCAGAAGCCGACCGCGTACGGGGGCAAAAACTTCCGTGAGCGTCCCCTCCTTGGTACCGCCAGAAGGCCCTGCGGGATCCATTGCCCCAGGCTCGACGCTAGGCGTCTTTGGTGGCGGCCAGCTTGGCCGTATGTTCACCCATGCTGCTCAGCGAATGGGGTACCGTGTGCATGTCTTTTCCACACACCGTGGCTCGCCGGCAGGGCAAGTCGCCGAGCATGAGCATGTGGGGCTGATGTCCGACTTGCGAAGCGTCGCCAGCTTTGCGCTCGGCGTCGATGCGGCAACGCTTGAGTTTGAGAACGTACCGACCGAGTCGATTGCCGTCGCCGAACAGCACACGCCCGTTCGCCCCGGCAGCCATGTTCTGCACGCCACACAACACCGGGTTCGTGAAAAGCGGTTTTTACAAAAAGCGGGCGTTCCGGTCGGGCCCTTCGCACCGGTCGGATCGCTCGAAGAACTCCGAGCGGCGGTTCAAGAGATTGGTCTGCCTGCCGTATTAAAAACGGCCCAAATGGGTTACGACGGGAAGGGACAGTCCGTTATCCAGCAGGAATCTGAATTGGCACAAGTGTGGCAAGCGATTGGCCCCGGCGATTGCATTTTGGAGGCGTTCGTTGAGTTCACGCGCGAGGTGTCGATGCTGGTCGTCCGAGGGCTCGACGGCCAGTCGGTCCTCTACGGCCCGATCGAGAACGACCATGCTAACCACATTCTTGATATCTCGGTGCTGCCCGCTCCGACGACGCACGCCGATATTCCCCAGCGTGCGGGAGAGATTGCCACTCGCATTGCCGAAGCGCTCGACGCGGTGGGGCTCCTCTGTGTCGAACTTTTTGAGACCGCCGGGGGAGAGCTCTTGGTGAACGAAATCGCTCCGCGCCCGCATAACTCGGGCCATCTGACGATCGAAGGTTGTCGCACCTCGCAGTTTGAGCAGCAAGTACGAGCCGTGTGTGGATTGCCTTTGGGGGTAACAGAATCGTTGCGCCCCGCGGCGATGGCCAACCTGCTGGGCGACCTTTGGGAAGAAGGACAACCCCATTGGCAAGCGGCCCTTGCCACCGGTGCGAGCCTTCATCTCTACGGCAAGGAGCTTCCGCGCCCCGGTCGCAAGATGGGACATCTTACAATGCTAGCCGACACGCCCGAAGCGGCCCGCTCAGAAGTCCTGGCCGCACGAAAGGCGCTTTAGAGAAGAGGCACTTTAGAGACATCGCTACTTCACTTCCAGCATTCGCTCGAGTGCTACGAGGCTCCACTTTGCCGTCGCTTCGTCCACTTCGATGGTGTTGACCGGCGTGCCGGCGGCGAGATTCTCTAGTGTCCAGCAAAGGTGGGCAAGGTCGATGCGGTACATCGTGGCACACATACACAGGACGGGCGAGAGGAAATGTATCTCTTGCTCAGGGTGTTCTTGCTTGAGGCGGTCCACAAGATGCAGCTCCGTGCCGATCGCCCATTGGCTGCCGGTCGGGGCTTCGCGGACCGCTTGGATGATCGCGCCCGTGCTGCCCGACACGTCGGCTAGCTCGAACACCTCTTGCGGACACTCGGGGTGAACCAGGATTTTTATCCCCGGGTGTTTTTTCCGAAACATGGCAACATGCTCCGCCTTAAACACCTGGTGAACACTGCAATGGCCTTGCCAAAGGATCACTTTGGATTGCTGTAGCTGCTGCTCGGTTGCACCGCCCAGTTCATCGGCATAAGGATTCCAAACCGGCATGAGGTCGGTCGAAATGCCCATCCCCATTGCCGTATTGCGGCCCAGGTGCTGATCGGGGAAGAACATCACCCGGTCGCCTCCTTTGCCATCGACGCCGCCACGCTCAAACGCCCACTCGATTGCCGCCCGGGCGTTGCTGCTCGTGCAGACGATGCCCCCATGGCGACCGACAAACGCCTTGAGGCTCGCCGCCGAGTTGATGTAAGTCGCCGGCACAAGCCGCTCTGTGTCGATCACCTCGGACAACTGATCCCAAGCGTCCTCGATCTGCTCAATCGCTGCCATGTCGGCCATCGAACAACCGGCAGCCAGATCCGGCAGCATTACTCGAACCCGCTGCCCGGCTCGTTCGGCCAGCTTATCGGGCCGGTTGGCGAGGATGTCGGCCGTCTCGGCCATGAAGTGGACCCCACAAAATGCAATCGCCCGGCAGTCGGTGCTATCCGCCGCCATTTTGCTCAGTTGATAGCTATCACCGCGTAGGTCGGACAGCTCAATCACCTCGTCTTGCTGATAATGGTGTCCCAGGATCAGCAGTTGCGAACCCATCTCGGCCCGGACGGCCCCGATGCGAGCCTCCAACTCCTCGTTCGGAAGCGATTTGTAAGGTTTCACGCCATCCAGCGGCGATTGAACAGCGAGCGAAGGGGCGGTGGTCATGGAAAAAGCAGAGGTGCTAGCAAGTGGGAAAGGGTTCTTCCTTTGATTATACGGAAAAGTGGTTGGCAGTCAGCTCCATCTAAGCAAAGTTTGCGGCCTGTGGGTGCCGATACTAGAGGACAGGTGGTGTTCCGTTGGGGGGATGCCGGTCGCTCTCCTGCATTCAACCCGCTCACTTGCCGTGGCCGATCTAAACGCCGACCTTGCTCCGCAGGTCATTGCTGCCTGCACCACCAACGCCGAGGAGATGGCGGGGGCGCTCGGCCGGGCGTTTGAGGGCGATTTTGTTGTCAAGCCGGGCGAGTCCTCACCGTTCGACTCCGCCACGCTCCAGGGGACGGCGCTCACGGGCCCCGGCCTGGCGGTGCTGATGCCCTTTGGCGACGTCGCCGTGCTGGCCGTGCTGCCGCAAAGCTCAGGACTTCTGCCCGACTGGACTGCTGCTCCCGACCCGACCGGCCAGAGCCAACTCAGCACGCTCGGCCAAGAGCTGAGCATGCTCGTCGTGCCCGA
>JAJRUA010000426.1 GCA_024278035.1 Planctomycetota bacterium
ACCCCTCCCCCGAAAGCGGGGGAGGGGGACTACGCGCAAGCGAATACGTTACTTTTCCCCAGTTGTGTTCTTGTAGGTTATCAAAAGAGCGTTACCTACCAGTCTAATCGCTCAGGCCGCTTGAGGCGAGCTTGCACCTTTCCCGTCTGGCGCTAATCATAGAGAGAAGGGGCAGATGGACTGCCGAATGGTACCCAACTCGTAGGGAAGGAGGTTCTGATGGATTCGGTCGATCTACCCCTTCATGAGAAACAGCCCCTGCGGCGAGGCTGGACGACCGCCGCTGCTGGCGTCATCGCTTGGGTCACCAGCCTAGCAGCCCATGTGGGGGCCCTGCTGATGCTGGCCACGATCACGCTGCTTGCGCCCGTCGATTCTCGATTGCATTTGCTCTCCACGCCTCCGGTGCCCGAAGAGGAGCCGATGGAGGAGGCATTCCGCGTTGCTGAGGAACTGCCGATTGACGTGGGAGCCCTATCGAGTGGAGGCGTTGGTGATGCGGCCGCCGCGGCACCCGTTGAGGCGGCCCTTAGCGCGGTTTCGCTCGACTTAGAATCGCTTACCGAAAAGGGCCAGCTACCGACGTTGGAGCTAGCGGTTCCTGTTTTGACGAGCCCCGATCCCAACGACCAGCTTTTGGTGAAAGGTGTCGGGGCGATTGGGGCTACCGGTAGCCGTGGCGCGGTCGATCGCCTCACAGGAGAGATCCTGCTGTCGCTCGATCAACGTCCAACGCTCGTCGTTTGGCTCTTCGATCGATCGGCCAGTCTCAGCGGCCAACGTGCCGAAATCGTTTCGCGCTTTGATCGAGTTTACGATGAATTGGGCATGGTTAATGAACGGGGGAGTGAACGTGTTTCTGAAAGGAGCGAAGCCTTACGCCACGACGAGAAACCGCTCCTCACGGCAATCGCCGCCTTTGGTGCCGGTATCGATTTCCTCACAGAGAGGCCCACCGATTCGATCGAAGAGCTAAAGGCCGCCGTTCGTTCGGTAAGCGAAGACCCACGCGGCCAAGAAAACGTCTTCCGTGCCCTCCTGGCCACGGCAGAAAAGTACCGGCACTATCGGCTGCGGCGTCCCCGCCGGAATGTGCTGATGATTGTCGTCACCGACGAAGCGGGAGACGACCCCGGGCAGCTCGACCCATGTGTTACGCTGCTGCGAAAACTCCAAATGCCCGTCTATGTGGTCGGTTCCCCCGCGCCGTTCGGCCGGCTGGATGCCTACGTTCGTTACGTTGATACCGATCCCAATTACGACCAAACACCCCAATGGCTTCCCGTACGGCAAGGTCCTGAGTCGCTGATGCCGGAGAGACTAAAATTGGGGGCCATTGGCCGAGGGGACTTTGATGGGCCGACCATCGACTCCGGCTTTGGGCCCTTCGGCCTAACTCGCCTCGCAACAGAAACGGGTGGCTTTTATATCGCGGTCCATCCGTTTCGAGTCGATGCCGGCCGGGCACGTCGCCGCGGCAGAGGGAACGCGATGGCCTCTGAAATGGATTATTTCTTCGATACACGACTCATGCGACGCTATCGGCCTGACTACGTGCCTGTCGCCGAGTACCGACGCCGTTTGTCGAGCAACCGGGCTCGCAGCGCTCTGGTCGAAGCCGCCACGAAATCCTGGATCGCACCGCTAGAGAACATTCGGCGTGATTTCCCCAAGGTGAACGATGCCCAGTTGGCCGAAGACCTCAGCCGGGCCCAACGGGCCGCCGCGATTCTTGAGCCGGCGCTTGCCGACTTGGTGGCCACGCTCCGTCGTGGTGAACGGGATCGGTCCAAGCTGGTATCTCCACGCTGGCAAGCCGGCTTTGATTTAGCGATGGGCCGTGCCTTAGCCGCGAAAGTGCGTGCCGAAGGTTACAACGCCATGCTCGCTCAGGCAAAGCAAGGAATGCCGTTCAAAAATGCCCGCAATGATACGTGGGTACTGAGGCCATCGCGTACAACCTTCACTGGCAGCGTCACCACGGGAGAAGCCGAGCAAGCGACCACTTACCTGAAGCGTGTCGCCCAAGAGCACGCTGGCACGCCATGGGCCTTACTGGCCGAACGCGAACTTGCCCAGCCGCTCGGCTGGCAATGGCGTGAAGCGTTTCGTGGCGTCGCCGAAAGAATCGCCGAAGCAGAAGCATCGGCAAGGCGACCTGCGCCAGACAGACCGCCCCCCGCTCCACGCCGACGACCTCCACCCAAACTGTAAAATCTCTCAACGATTGGCCATCGCATCGATCGCGAAATTTTGGGTCGGATCGTGACTGTAGAAATTTTTGGCCACGCTGTCCGAGACGATTTCGACAAACTCACGTTGGAACTGTGTGACCGATTTGTCTTGCACGGCGATGCCGCTGTTGACGGGATAGAGCACCTCGCCAATCGACTTGTCCCAAACGAGCCGGGCTTTGTCGTTCATGTCGTGAAGGTTCACCGTTACGTCGGCGTTGCCTTGGTAAACGGTTTTCCCTTTGAAAAGCTCAAAATGCCCCAACTCGATATGAATCACTAGGTCTGCCTTGACCGCCTTGCCAAGTACCTTGAAATCATCCGAATCGTTTTCATCGATCCATTGATCGACTTGTTTCTGCGAAACCACCTCAACGCCGGGGACGTTTATTTCCAGCAAATCGCTCACCCGATTGGCGATTTGCCGTGCCGCACCTGCGTGACGGTACTCATGCGAAGCGGGCGGACGACAAAAAACGACCACCCGTTGCTCTTCCAGTGGCACCTCACATTCAGCAGGAACCAGGTTGCCCCCTTGGAACATGTAAATGCCTGTGGCAAAGAGT
Source organism: Planctomycetota bacterium (assembly GCA_024278035.1). The sequence continues at coordinate 2,801 of JAJRUA010000426.1, forward strand.
AGAGGAATACAGCCAGACGCGGGAACGAGCGTCACGAGCGCCAAAGCGAGCGAGGGCCAAGCGGCCCGGGAACGGTGCCCCCGTACGGGCGAACAAAACGGTACAGGCGAATAAAAACGTACGGGCGAACAATCCATGGTCGCTCCTCGAGCGGAAAGCTATTTCGGGCTGGCAGAAAACAAGCTGCGGGACATTAGCAGGAGGAGAAAGAGCCCACAACGGCGATGCAGGGCTGTTTTCCAGCCAAAACGAGGTAGCAGCGGAAGCTGCTGGCACTCTAGGGAGGAATTTCTCTAGCTTGTCGTGCGAAACGGGCGGCGAGAATCGTACGCTGCGGATGAGTAGCCCGAAGTCGCGAACCGAAAGTCGCTAAGTGCCCCAGAAGGGGGCACTTATGTGGATGATTCGGGATGCCCCAGGTTGGTTATACCTTGGTCAGTTGAGCGAAAAATTCTACGAGTCCTGGGCGGCGTATTCGGCACCGAACGAAAACCCTCACCTCTACTGTCGGTCGAGCATATGCGACATCCGAGACCGTATTCGCCGTCAATTTAGGAATGCCCGTCCTTCGTTCAATCCGTTTAAGCCGCTGCCGTTAGCGGTTGAGATGCTACTTCTCTCGGGAATAGCAACGCCATTAGATGTGGTTGTCCTGCCAGCCCAATTCCCGCTGCCGCTACGGTCTCCAGTTGAGAATGGCACGAAAAATGCCGATGACAAAAGCAAGGTGACGTCGCTAGTCACCACTGGTGCCATACAGATGTACACTGAGGAGTTGAGTTATGGCCAGAGCCGAACAAGTCAAATCGCTTTTGAAAAGCTATTCTGAAGGGGACAGTGAACATTTCGTTTCTGTTGTCCCTCAGATAGCCGCTCATGCTGCGCGTACGGGAAAGGGCAAATTGGCCGGTGAGCTTCGTGATTTGGTTGACGAGATCAAGCAGAAGCAAGCCGCAGGTAAAGTTGGTGGCTCGGTACCCATTGCGCGTCCCAAGGGAGAGTTGGCTGGACTTCTCACGGCACGTATCCGAAAACGCGACTTGGCGAAATGGTACTGACCGACGTGACGCAACGTTCGCTGAAACGAGTTGTACGTGAGTATCGGCAGCACGACAAGCTACGTCAGCACGGTCTGTCAGCTCGTCGCAAACTGCTCTTCATCGGTCCCCCTGGATGCGGAAAGACAATGTCCGCTTCGGCACTTGCGGGTGAACTAAAGCTTCCACTCTTTTCGGTTCAACTACATGGGCTAATTACCAAGTTCTTGGGAGGGACCGCGGCAAAGCTTCACATGGTATTTGAAGCCGCCGCTCAAACACGTGGTGTTTATTTGTTTGATGAGTTTGATGCGATTGGTAGAGATCGTGGTGCGGCAAACGATGTCGGAGAAATCCGACGCATACTTAATTCCTTCCGCAGCGATCCGTAGTATTTGTAGTAAAGTGCTGGCAGTGCATTTTGTACCCGCATACTCCAACTTCAGCGACTTCTCTAGCCAATAATTGGCATGGCCGTGAACTTCGTCTTTCGTGAGGATATACTTCTGGCGTGAACGCATGGTTCCCTCCTTGGAGATGGCGGTTTGACTTAAGTCATCTACCAGAGGGAGCTTGCGTTCACCTAGAGGATTTGAGCGTTTTTGGAACTACTGAATTTCAGATTCCGGTATCCGCTTTCAAATTAAGGGGACGAACACGCAAGTTGCGGTACCAAACTTGGGCACCGTGGTCTTGCAACACGAGGTGGCCCCGCGCGTTTTTCCCGAAGCGATTCCAAGCAGAGAACTTCGTCCTATCCACCCGCTCGTTCCAGTCCTCGGAGCCGATTTGTGCGGAGACGACTTTCTGGCCATTGAGCCAATGCTCAACTTTGCCCCCCTCCAGAACGATACGAGATTGGTTCCACTCGCCAGCAGGCCGGGTGGTATCTACCCTTCGGGCATACAAACCGTAAAGCGTACCTACGAGTTGGTTAGCGTCACTTTTCGCATAGCCAGTATCGTCAAGCACCTGGTACTCAGGGCCCGTAAAATAGGCTTGCTCATGATCTTCGCTCACCCGATACATAACGCCACTGTTGCCGCCGGGGGCGATTTTCCAATCGAAACGAAAATCGAAGTCACCGAACTCCTTTTTTGTAATGAGGTCGATGGCAACCGGATTGTCCTCGGCACGAATCAGGGTGAGCACTCCCTCAGCATCAATTTGCCAAGACTCGGGAACCGTCTGCAACCGGTAGCCTCGCCAGGCCGATAGGTCGGTTAGTGGAATCCATTCCCCTTCTTCTGCCCGGGTTGGCGTAGAAAGAAAAAGAAGGGCCAACGCAAAAAGGCTGTAACGTGAGAGCAGAGCAAGTTTCATCGGGGTAATATCCTCAGGGAAATTCTATCTTGGTGTAAGATTGCACAAACGGGCATTATGGCCCAGAAATCGCCCCATTGCCAATGGCCTTGCAGTAGCGAAGCCCGTCTTAGGCGGCTGATTTATTACGCTGCCCAGGTGCGCCAAGGATACCCAAAAAAGTGAAAAAGGAGAATAATACCCGTCGGCAGGACGTTCTCGATTGGCTTTATGGGCGGATTAACTACGAACGCTCCACGCCGATTCCCTATCATGAGCAAGGGCTCAAGCTCGATCGAATGCGGGAGTTGCTGTGCCGATTGGGGGGGCCGCAAGAGCGGCTGCGGATCGTTCACATTGCGGGGACCAAAGGCAAGGGCTCGACCGGGGCGATGATCGGGGCGGGCTTGCAGGCGGCCGGCTATCGGGTGGGCATTTACAGTTCGCCCCACCTTGAGCGAATCGAAGAGCGATTTTCGGTTAATGGCCACCCTTGCTCTGAAGAGACATTCGTTGCGCTGGTCGAATTGGTTCGGCCCATCGCTGAAGCCATGGACACCGAAAAAGATCGCGGGCCTACCTTCTTTGACCTAACGACCGCTATGGCACTGGCCCTGTTTGCGGGGGATGGGGGGCAAGCAGCTTGCGACGCCGTCGTGCTCGAAGTAGGCCTCGGCGGTCGACTGGATTCGACGAACGTCGTTTCTCCCGAAGTGGCCGTTATTACGAGCATCAGCCTCGACCACACGCGGCAGCTTGGCGACACGCTCCCCGAAATTGCCGCTGAAAAAGCCGGGATTATCAAATCGAGCGTTCCAACC
>JAJRUA010000427.1 GCA_024278035.1 Planctomycetota bacterium
CGGCGGCAGAGAGAAACCAACTTTTCCATTTCCATGACGAACGCTTCGCTAACACTAAAAGGGGAGAAAACCGGGAACGATTCATCTTAGCCGAACCAGTGAGCCCCTCCTACGGGCAGGAGAAATGCAAAGTCAAAAAAAGTGAGGTAGCCGCAGGCGGAAGCCGCGGTCTGGCCTTGAAAAACCGCGGCTTCCGCCTGCGGCTACCATCGAAGAAGTAGGACTTTGCAGTCTCTCCTGTCCTACGGGGCTACGAATTAGACGCGGATGAACGCGGATTGAAAGGATCGACGCGGATAAAGCTTTTCCTTTTGCCTAAATCCGCGATCATCCGCGTCTAATTCTTCTTTCCCTTTCCTTTCAAATCAACAAACTGTGATTCGCCCCGTCATCGTATCGTACTCCGGCACCAAATCGTGCGTGTCGATTTTTGCACAGAGCGGCAGGTCGCTCTCCATGCCAATCGCGATCAGGTTCTTGCCGCCGAGCGTATCGCATAGTTCAATGGCTAGCTGTTCGCTGGTCGAACGCCCCAGGGCGCGGGCCGTTCCCAGCAGCTCTTGCCATTCACGGGCGACCGAGTCTGCCGATTCGTTTCGATTACGTCGATTCGTTTCTCGGGTAGCCAACGCATGGGTAAGCGCCCCGGCGATGAGTTGATCTTCACGGCTCACGCGGCCATTCGTTCCAGCGCAGAGCAAATGAACGTGATCTTCGTTCTCCAAAATATCAACCATTGCCGACAAGTTCGCCGCTGCCCCGACGAGTACCCGGCTCGCAAGCCGGGCGTGCTGTAACGCAAGTGTGCCGTTGGTCGTCGTAAAAAACACCTCTTTTCCGAAGACTTGGTCCGGTGTGTATTCGGCAGGCGAATTGCCAAGGTCAAACCCTGCGATCCGCTCGCCTCCCCGTTCACCGCCAAGCAACAACGACGCTCGGTCTCCCCGTGCCTCCGCCGCCCGCACGGCATCGCCCACTTCTCGAAACGCCCCAACCCCCTCTGCCCCAGCCGCCAAAGCATGGCAAATGGTCGTCGAGGCTCGCAGCAGGTCGATCACCACCACCGTGCCCCCCGCCAAATTCGATTCTGAAACAAACTGTGGTAAATAATGAACGGTGAGGTTTTTCATGAGACTGCTACAGCAAAGAAAGCTGGACAGGATTTACAGGATAAACGGGATGGCGAGGGCAAATAGCGTATTTCTCCGAGCCTCGGCAAAGGCTGGACGGTTCATTTTCCAAGCCGTTCAATCTACCCTGTTAGCTTCCGTCCGTCGTTCCCCATCCGTCCCACGATTGCTATGCCCTCCGTCCCTGCCAAAGCGGTTGATAAATCGGGCGAGCGCGTGCGACGAATGTTTGGCGAAATCGCTCCACGTTACGATCTGCTGAACCATCTGCTGTCGATGAACGTCGATCGCTACTGGCGATGGCGGACGACACGCCTTGTGCCACCCCAACTTGACCGCTCACCCATTCTCGACCTTTGCACCGGCACAGGCGACTTGGCACTGGCCTACGACCGAGCGGCCAATCGTTCCCTCCCCATCACCGCCGCTGACTTCTGTCCCCAGATGCTGGCCCTGGGGGAAAAGAAAGGAGCCAAGGCAGGCGTGAATGATCGTATCGAGTGGGTTGAAGCCGATGCGACCCAATTACCGTTTGAAAGCGGCACCTACCAAATCGTGACCGCTGCCTTCGGCTTACGCAATGTCGCCGATCCTGACGCGGGCCTGCGTGAAATGACCCGCGTCTGCCGGCCCGGCGGCAAGGTTGCCGTGCTGGAGTTCACCACCCCGCGTCACCAGCCGCTCAAGGCATTCTACGGCTGGTACTTCCGCAACGTGTTGCCCCGCATCGGCCAGTTCGTCATGCGAAACAACTCCGCCGCCTACGAGTACCTCCCCGAGAGCGTTGGCCAGTTCGATGAGTACGAAGTGCTTGCGGGCCGCATGACCGCCGCCGGGCTGACCAACGTCCGGTTCCACCCCCTCACTTTCGGCGTCGCGACTTTGTATGTCGGTAAAAAATGTGAACCACGAAGGCACGAAGAACACTAAGAAAAAAGGAAGAACAGAAACCGCGAATACGCGAGAATGATCGCGAATTTCTTTCTTTGTGTTCTTCGTGCCTTCGTGGTCAAACTCTTATGCATTCCCAAGAACCTTTGATCGTTGGCGTTACCGGAGCAAGCGGGGCCGTTTATGCGGTTCGCTTGGTTGAGGTACTGCTGCGCGACGGACGGGACGTTCATCTAGCGATCAGTCCCAGCGGGGCGGCGGTGATTGAGCAGGAATTGGGCATCACGCTTGACCTGGAAGCGTTCGATTCTCCCCTGTTGTTCCCAGCGATTGAGGATTATCCCGGCACGCTCCGCTACTTTCACCATCAAGATTTCATGGCCCCGATGGCCAGCGGATCGTTCCTTACCGCAGGCATGACCATCTGTCCCTGTAGCGGAACGACGCTTAGCGCCATCGCCGCTGGTTTAGGAAGCAACCTCATTCAACGCGCCGCCGAAGTGCAGCTTAAAGAGCGCCGGCCTTTGGTTCTTGTCCCCCGAGAAACGCCCCTTTCGCTCACCCACATCAACAACATGCGCCGAGCCACTGAAGCGGGGGCCGTTATTTTGCCCGCCTCTCCCGGTTGGTACCACGGCGTGCAGTCGCCCGCCGATCTGATCGATTTCATTGTGGCCCGCATCTGTGACCAACTTGGTGTCCAGAACACCTTAATCGAACGATGGGGAAACGATGATCTCACGCAGAGACGCGGAGACGCAGAGAAAGCATGAGTATCGAACTCCCTGCGCCTCTGCGTGAGACTTTTTACCATGTTACAAACGATTCGCCACCTTCTGTCGCTCATCCGGTTCAGCCATACGCTGTTCGCGTTGCCGTTTGCACTGTTAGCAGCGATGATGGCGTGGACGGAAGTGAGAAGAGGAGAGGGGGAGGAGGGCTTTTCTTGGGAAACCTTGCTCGGCATTCTTCTTTGCATGCTCTTTGCCCGATCGGCGGCGATGGCTTTTAATCGGTTGGTAGACCGGAAGATCGACGCAGGGAATCCTCGTACCGAAGGCCGCCATCTGCCGGCGGGAATTTTGAGCGTGGGGCAAGTGGCTGCGTTCACGATTTTTAGCTCTCTTGGTTTCGTCGCCAGCACGCTATTGTTTCTACCGAATCGGTTGCCGCTTTATTTGAGCCTGCCGGTGCTTGTGTGGTTGTGTGGCTACAGCTTTGCGAAGCGGTTCACGTCGCTCTCGCACTTTTGGCTGGGGGTGGCGCTCGGCCTGTCGCCCGTGGCGGCGTGGATTGCCATTCGGGGCGAAGAGGTCCTGGCCCGTCCTCTTGATCTCTTGCCAGCAATGATTCTAGCCGCGGCCGTCACAGCGTGGGTCGCTGGGTTCGACATTCTCTACGCCTGCCAAGATTACGAATACGATTGCAAGGAAAAGCTCCACAGTGTGCCGACGGCCTTGGGGATTGGAGGCGCCCTCCACCTTGCCGCCCTCTGCCATGCCATTGCCGTCTTATTTTTTGCCCTCTTGCCGCTGGTCTATTCCCCGTTGGGTGTGGTCTACTGGGGAGGCGTCGCCTTCGTGGCGGGGTTATTGCTCTACGAACACGCCCTCGTACGCCCTGACGATCTCTCCCGCATCAACATTGCGTTTTTCAATATCAACATCATGATCGGCTTGGGGTTGTTGATCGTTGGTACGCTCGATTTGATCCTCTGATGGGACGTGTACCGTGGACGGGGACGCCACGGCCCGCACCGCCATTATTCCGCAATCCGAACTCTGCAATCCGCAATCATAATGCTCCGTACTTCTTCTGAAATCCTCGCCCCAATCCGTGAAAAAGTCGAGGCGGGCGAACGCCTCTCTTTCGACGATGGATTGGTACTCGAATCGCCCGAAGCACCGTTGGCCGAGGTGGGCGAATTGGCAAACCTTGTGCGCGAGCGCAAGAATGGCAATGCGGGCTACTACAACATCAACACCCACCTCAACGCGACCAACGTCTGCGTTTACCGCTGTACTTTTTGTGCATTCCGTGCCGACCTGCGCGATCCGCGTGGGTACTGGATGCAGGACGAGGAGATTCTCGCCCGGGGCCAAGAGGCGGTCAATAACGGTTGTACCGAGATGCACATCGTTGGTGGCCTGCATCACCAAGCGAAATACGAATGGTATCGAGGGATCGTCAGCCTGCTGCATGACAACTACCCTGAGTTGCATCTCAAAGCATGGACGCCGGTTGAGATGGATTGGTTTGCTCGCCTCACAAAAAAATCTCTCCGTTGGGTTCTGGAAGACATGCGCGAGGCGGGGCTGGGGAGTTTACCCGGTGGCGGAGCGGAGATTTTTCACCCCAAGGTCCGTAGCCGTATCTGTGAACATAAGGCCGATGCCCGCTGTTGGTTTGAGACCCATCGAACGGCCCACGCTCTTGGCATGCGTAGCAATTGCACCATGCTCTACGGCCATATCGAAGAGCCGCTTCACCGGATCGACCACCTCATTCGATTGCGCGAGCTACAGGATGAAACGGGTGGCCTTCAGACGTACATTCCTCTGTCGTTCCACCCGGAAAACAATCAACTGGGGGCCGAGTACCATCTCAAAAAACCGTCGGGCTTGATGGACTTGAGGCAAATCGCGGTCGCCCGATTGATGCTCGACAACATCGACCACATCAAAGCCTACTGGATCATGCTTGGCATTGCGACGGCGCAGATTTCGCTGTCCTACGGTGCTGACGACATCGACGGTACGGTGCGACACGAGCTAATCTACCACGATGCGGGCGCAACAACGCCAGAGGTGATGAGCGTCGCCGATATCGAAGCCGTTATCCGCGAAGCGGGCCGCGATCCAATCGAACGGGACACGCTCTACCATCGCGTCGAACGCGACGCTGACAACTGGAAGCTGGGCGAAAAAATCACCGTGGGTGTCGGAATCTAAGCAAAACCCAAAAGAGCAACAGCCCCGGCGTAAGCCCGGGGTTTCCAAGGGGCTCAACCCCCGGCTTGCGCCGGGGGCTGGAGGTTTTCCCTTCGATTTCTATCGA
>JAJRUA010000428.1 GCA_024278035.1 Planctomycetota bacterium
CCCCCCACTCAAGGGCCCGCCACCCAAAGCGATGCCCCCATTAGCGAAAATCTCTCCGGCGGAGCCCACGACTTCGGCTCAGGTATTTTTTAGATCGCCTGCTACAAAGGGCCTTCAAAAGTGGAGGCCCCTCCGGTTCGCGGTTCTCTTGGGCTCTCGCCCTTGTCAATCGGAGTGATGAAGACACTACTTTAGGTTAGGGGAGGAGTCGGTTTCCTGATTCTCCCTTGGTGGATCCTCGCCAGGATGGCGAGGCTATAGGGACGATGCCCGTCAATTGTTTTACTCAATCTGTTTTGTCTGATGCTGTTTTTTTTGTTGCTGCTGTTTACCGTGTTGCCGTTGGTGGAGTTGGTGCTGCTACTCGAAATCGGTGGGCAGGTAGGTTGGCCGATGACAATCTTGATTGTTCTGACGACGGGCGTTGTCGGGGCTTCGTTGGCTCGTCACCAGGGGTTGATGACGATGTGGCGGCTACGGACGAGTCTCGGCCGTGGCGAAGCGCCGACCGATGCCCTGCTCGACGGGGCGCTGATCCTCGTTGCTGGTGCGGTGCTTGTTACGCCGGGGGTGCTGACCGACGCAATCGGCTTTGGACTACTCGTGCCCGCAATTCGTACGATTGTCAAACGCGGGCTAAGAGCGTGGCTTGCTCGGCAAGTTCGCAGCGGCGGAGTGAAGGTGGCTACTTTCGGAAAGGGCCCTTCGGGCTTTGAACAGGGCCCTTCGGGCTACGTAACCAATGACCAAATCATTGATGTCGAAGTTACCGAAGTGCGGACCAAGAACATCGACTCACCCGATCAATGAAACCGGGCGAGAGCCATCAGTTGTTTACGTAACCATTCGGTCGGGAAGAGACAGAAAGCGTACTCCCGCGAATCGAGAAGCGAAGCGGCTCGAAGCCTCTTCTCGATTTCGACGCGTTGTCGTTCAAGTGCCATTCGTTGGTCGGCAAGCCATGGCTGCAACTCTCGGTTCGCTTGGTCGATGGCCGCATGGCGTTCGACCGCGTTCTTGGGCGTTTGGGGTAAGGCGATTGCCGTACGCTTCTGGTCGATCCAAAAACGCACCTCTGGAGGAAGATCAGCCAACGGGCCCTCCAGAAATCGTTCGGGGTGAAACCGCTGTTCACGAAGCTGGCTGAGAACCTGCCGGCGATCGGCTTCGCTTACCGGCAGATGCCCCAGGGGTAGGCGAAGCGTGGCTGAAAGCGTGGCGTGGGGAGGGGGCGCGATGCCGAAGAACTTTTCGGCGATTCGATCGGTCACTTGGTCGTACTTTGCTCCCCCGATGCCGTGCAAGAAAAGGTCAGCGAGCACCATGCGGCTGTAGAGCGTTGTGGTGAGAGCACGGCTACGGATTTTTACTCCCGTATCACGTAGTTGGGCAAGTTGTTGGACCGCATCGCCGGCAAACTGCCCGTCAGGGTCGGCTTGCAAGAGGGCTTGCCAATCGGCACCGTCGGAAAGCGCCACTTCACTTCCCTTGCGCTGTGCCCAAAGAGGCCGGCGAGTCACCTTCGTTTCGGACCAAACCCAAAACGGCGTCTCGATCCACCCTTCTCGTTCGATTAAATTCGGCAGTGGCTGGGCCGCATTGCGAAGATGATGGGCCTTGCGATATTCGGCCAAGGCACCGTTGTATGCCCCGCGGAATTGATCGGGGCGGCCAAGCAGCTCGGCGACAAAGTGACGGAAAGGCGTTGTATCGCAGACAACACTGAGCGGCACCTCAAGCGTGGTGCTCCCCCCATTCCGTTCAAGCGAGTGTCGGGCCGCAGAAAGCGTTTCTCCCAGTCGTCGGGTCCAATCGAGCGCACCAATCGCAGGGGGCCATAACTCGGCAATGAGCGGCTTGGTGATGAGTGGCGTAATCGTTGGGGAGACTCGATCAGCAAAGGATCGAAAAAGGGACTCTTCCTGAACTTGCCGCTCTTCGTAGGGCATTGCACCCGCCGGGGTATCGAAGGGGATTGTCTCAACGCGGGGCTCTTCGATGGAACCGGCCGGCGTACAAACCGCCACATTTCGGCAAAGGTCGCTATCGATAAGCAAGTGGATACCAACGCCGCCGGCCGCCTTGGCAAGCGAGTCCAGGGCAAAGTTCTTGAACCAAACCCCCGGGTGAAACAGGTCAGGCTGGTGGCCCGACACAAAAATCGGGCCCTCAACGCTGGGCGTAACCGCCTCGGCGTATTGCCGGGTATGCGTGAGCGCATTGGCGACTAGGTCGCGGCGCCCTTGGGCGCTCAACTCTTTAAGCGAGATGCCGCCGATCGCCAACGCTTCGCCAAGGGCACGGAGCGATTGCCGATTTTCCTCCGCCAACTCAAGCTGGCGCTGCCAACCAGGTTCAACGAGCGCTTCTCCCTCTTGTGGAGCGCGAAATTGTGCGTAGCGACCCATCGGCAAGCTGCTTAGGAAGAAGTCGATGCGATAAGGCCTGCCAGTTCGGCACAGGGGTCCGGTGCGGCACGTCCGGTGCTACGGACAATAGCTTCTCGTTCAGCAATGTCGGCCACGGCCCGGTCGATCACTTTGCGATAATGGGCAAGCCGCTGCTTGGCATCGTCCAGAGCGCCGCCAAAGCTCCGCTTCTCTTCGAGATAAATCCGGGGCACGGCCGCCTCAATAATTCGCAAGCGGCTGTGAACGGCTTGCACCCAAAGTTCAAGCGGCATGGCGTAGCCCGGAGCAGAAAGATGCAACTGGCTCAGTGCCGCGACGCGGTACGCCTTGAACCCACAAAAAGCGTCGGTCAGATTGAGGCCGAGCCGCTCGTTGATCTCGGCGGTGATCGTATGATTGATCTCACGCCGATCAGCTGGGGCACGGCCCGTGGCGTCGAGTTCAGCATCCAGATAGCGACTGCCCGAAACAATATCGACTTCGCTACCGCACATGGCGGCAAGCTGCCGGATACGCTGGGGTTCGTGCTGGCCATCGCAATCGATGGTGACCAGTGTGTCGTAATCCTTCTTTTGTGCGTAGCAGAACGCCGTGCGAAGGGCGGCTCCGTAACCTCGGTTTTCCGGATGGGTGACAACCCGAATGTCTTTTTTCTCGGCTACTCGCTTCGCAAGCAATTCGGGTGTGCCGTCACTCGATCCATCATCAACGACCAACACGTCGTCGGCGTGCTGGACAACCAGATCAAGAACCCCCGTTAGGTGCTGTGCCTCATTAAAGACAGGCAAGGCGGTCAGCATTCGACAGGAAGCCATAGCAAGGGGGCCCGTGCGAGGAAGGAAAATCTATTCAGGAAGTGCCCAAGAGGCCCTAGAAAGGTCCCCGAGAAAGGCCCGTATCCCTGAAGAAGGTTTTGGGACGTGCAGTAAAACTATACGTTCAATTGTAGATGGTGGTTCACTCAGTGCAAACCAACCCTGAAACCAGCGGTAAACCAGCTTTGCCAACCTTTGGGGGCCGCTACGGACATTGGAGTCACAGGATTGCCCTACGGCTCTCGGAACGAAGGAGCGACTGAAACTCCCTCTACAAAATGTACCGGCTTAGATCCTCGTCCTGGGTGACTTCTTCCAAACGCTCACGCACGTAGGCGGCGTTCACGGGGACCTTGGCTCCCTTCATTTCCGAAGCCTCGAACGAAAGCTCCTCCAAGAGCCGCTCAAGAATCGTGTAAAGACGTCGGGCACCAATGTTTTGCGTCGATTGGTTGACCTCAAAGGCGTACTCGGCCAAGGCCTCAACGGCATCTTCGGTGAAGTTGATCGTGACGCCTTCGGTCTCCATCAGAGCGACGTACTGTTTGGTGAGCGAAGCGTTTGGCTCGGTAAGGATACGGACGAAGTCTTCCTTCGTAAGATCCTGAAGCTCAACACGGATCGGAAATCGGCCTTGTAGCTCGGGCATCAAATCGCTTGGCCGTGTTTTATGGAACGCACCGGCGGCAACAAACAAGATGTGATCGGTTTTGACGTAGCCAAAGCGAGTTTGAACGGTGGTTCCTTCAACGATTGGTAGTAGATCGCGCTGGACCCCTTGGCGAGAGACATCGGCGTTCTTGCCGCCTTCGCTGGCAACGACCTTGTCGATTTCGTCCAGGAAAATTACGCCCGTCTCTTCCGCGAGAGAAATAGCCTCGGCGTTGACTTTTTCTTCGTCGATCAAATTTTCGCACTCTTGTTCGTAGATAAAATCACGAGCCTCGGCAACGCTCAACTCACGACGCGAGACGTTTTTGGGAAGAATCTTCTCGAGCATTCCCTGCATATCAAAATCCATATCCCCGCCGGGGCCTCCCATGCCGGGGATCATCATCGCCTGCGCTTTGCGCTCGATTGTGATCTCGACCGGTCGTTCTTCGAGTTCCCCCGCGACGAGCATCCCCCGCATTTTTTCGCGAGTTCGTTCGTACCGCTCGGCAGCGTTCTCCATATCGGCTCCGACATCGATTGTGTTCGGGCGTGGAGCGAGTTTGTCGAGCAGACGTTCGTCCGTACGGCGACGGGCTTCCTCCTCGATTTCCTCGCGTTGCCCTTCACGCACGATGCTAATGGCGTTTTCAACCAACTCACGGATCATGCTTTCGACATCGCGGCCATAGTAACCAACCTCGGTGTACTTGGTAGCTTCGACCTTAATGAACGGGGCCCCCGTGAGCTTGGCCAATCGCCGGGCGATCTCCGTCTTGCCGACACCGGTGGGGCCAATCATCAGGATGTTCTTCGGAAGAACCTCTTTGCGCAGCTCTTCGTTGATTTGTCGGCGACGCCAACGATTACGAATCGCAATCGCCACGGCACGTTTCGCATCGTCTTGGCCAACGATGTGGCGGTCGAGTGCTTCGACAATTTCTTTGGGGGTCAGGTCACGCACTGGCAAGTTGCTCAACAAGGATGTTATGGTTCGAGTAAACACAAATGTCCGCCGCAATTTTTAGCGACTCTTGGACGATCTCTTCCGCTGAGAGGTTCGAGTGGGCAACCAGCGCCCGAGCGGCGGCGGTGGCGTAGTTGCCTCCTGAGCCAATGCCGAGCACGCCGTCCGACGGCTGGATTACATCGCCCGTGCCGGAGATGAGAAGCGTATCATTTTTGTCCGCAACAACGATCAGGGCTTCGAGCCGTCGCAAGGCGCGGTCGGTCCGCCAATCGCGTGCCAACTCGGTAGCAGCCCGGGGCATGTTCTTGGGATAGTCTTTGAGCTTCGCCTCGAACCGCTCCAAAAGAGCAAAAGCATCGGCCGCCGAGCCGGCAAAACCGGTGAGGACACGCCCGTCGCCGAGGGGGCGCACTTTCCGGGCGTCGGACTTCATGACGGTATCGCCCAGGCTCACTTGGCCATCGCCGCCCATGGCGACAATGCCCCCAGAGCGGACGGTAAGAATGGTGGTCGATCGTATTTTAGGATGGCTCATAGCCGCCCATTGTCGCCACCCCGGCCCGCTTGCCCAGGCCCCTGGCAAGAAGAACGGGCCCCTGGCAGAAGGAATTAGACGCGAAACCGTCTTGGCTACTACTCGACTTCCACGAATAACGTTAGTCTCAAAGGCTGCTTGCTTCACTGCCCACTCTGCCCACCGCCTACTGCCCACTTTCTTCCCCATGCCCCTCCTCGGTGCCCACCAGTCGATCGCCGGCGGTTACTACAAAGCGGTTCGGGCGGCCCATGCCGTGGGGTGCGAGTGCGTTCAGTTGTTTACGAAGAACAACAATCAGTGGCGTGCGAAGCCGATTACCGACGAGGATGTCGCCAAGTTCCGCGAAGCGATGGAAGCGTTGGGCGTTCAGCACCCCCTCTCGCACGATTCTTATCTCATTAACTTGGCCAGCCCCAAGGACGAACTTTGGAACAAGTCGATCGATGCGTTTGTTATTGAGCTTGAACGGGCCGAGCAGTTGGGCATTCCCTATGTGGTGGCCCATCCAGGATCGTTCACTACGAGCAGTGAAGAAGAGGGGCTCGTTCGCATCGCGGCAGGCCTCGACGAGTGCCATAAACGGACCGAAGGAATCCGTGCGAGGTGCTTGCTAGAAACTACGGCGGGCCAAGGGAGCAACCTCGGTTCGCGTTTTGAGCACCTCGGGGCGATTGTTGACCAAGTGGCCGAGCCCGAACGGCTGGGCGTTTGCTTCGACACGTGCCACGTTTTCGCTGCCGGCTATCCGATGGAGACCTTGGACGAATACAACGACACGATGTCCCAACTCGACCAAGCGGTTGGGCTCAATCGCGTTAAGGCATTTCACCTGAACGATTCCTTACGACCCTTCGCCTCACGCAAAGACCGCCATGCCGCGATCGGCGAAGGCGAAATCGGCCTCGAACCGTTCCGCCACCTGATGAACGACCCTCGCTTTGCCGAGGTGCCGATGTACATGGAAACGCCCAAGGGAGAAAACGAAGAGGGCGAAAACCTGGACGTAGTCAACCTGCAAACCCTGCGCGGGCTGATTGGAAGCTGAAGAAGTTGGAATTACGGAAGGCACAGCCAGAAATTTGTAGCGGACCATTGAGTTTGAATTAGGATCCTATCGCAGCAGACCTTTTCCTGGTGGTAGCCCACCCCACAAGTCGTTAGGTGAAAAACGTTATGTCGCTTTCCATCTACCAAGTCGATGCCTTCACCGATCGCCCTTTCACGGGCAACCCGGCGGCCGTTTGTCTGCTTGAGGAACCGGGCGATACCGGTTGGATGCAGAGTGTGGCAGGGGAGATGAATCTCTCTGAGACGGCGTTCTTGGTTCCGCAGGAAGGCGGCTATGACCTCCGCTGGTTTACGCCAACGGTCGAAGTGGATTTGTGTGGCCATGCGACGCTTGCCTGTGGCCATGTGCTTTGGGAAACGGGGGAATTATCGCCGGGCCAAGTGGCTCGTTTCCACACACGGAGTGGCGAGCTGACGGCTCGGAGTGAAGCGGACTGGATTACGCTCGATCTGCCCGCTTTCGAGACAAAGCGGATGACGCCGCCGGTGGACGTGGTCGAGGGACTGGGGGCCAAGCCGGTTGCCGTTTCGCTGGTTAGCAATGGCCAAGATTACGTTGTTGAAATGGAATCGGAAGAGGCCGTGAGGCGACTCCGCCCCGACTTCGTACGGTTGGGGCGATTGAAGACAGGCCTGATCGCCACGGCGCAAGCCGAGAATCCGGAGGTCGATTTTGTTTCGCGCTACTTCGGCCCTGCTTTCGGGATCGATGAAGACCCGGTGACCGGCTATGCCCATTGCGTGCTGGGCCCCTATTGGCAAGAGCGACTCGGCAAGGACCAGTTCATTGCCCACCAGATTTCTGAGCGAGGCGGCGTCTTGCGAGTACGTGTCGAAGGAGACCGAATCGCCCTTTCGGGCCAAGCGGTGACGATGTTCTGCGGGAAGCTGACAGAAAGGGCCGCAGCGGCGCGAAAAAGCCCCTAGTAGGGTGCAACGGTCCCTATCTAAAATCTTAACTGCTCTCGGAGTAGAGTAACGATTGAGTCCTGTCGCTTTTCTGACGCATTCGTCCCTAGGCGATCGCTCTACAGCAAACGGTTATTTTTTGTCTCCTTCGTTCAAGAAATTGGAGAAGCCCGTGTCCTTTCCGCCTCCGGAAGAAATCCGCATCACCTACACGACGGCCGATGTCGATCTCTCAGCGTTTCATCATTACTTTGATGAGGCCTTGGAAAAAATCCGTGGTGACTTTGATACGGAGCATCCCATCTACGCAGGTGGCAAGGCGATCACCGTCGATGCGCCCTTGATGGAGAATGTCTCGCCGATCGATACGAGCCTGGTGCTCGGCAAGTTCCAAAGCGCGACGGCTGCCGAGGTCGATCAAGTTATGGCAGCCGCCTATGGTGCCCGTAAAGCGTGGCGGAACGTGCCTTGGCAAGAACGGGTAGCGCTGATGCGTCGAGCGGCTGGATTGATACGGGACCGCAAGTTTGAGATCGCGGCGATCATGAGCATTGAGGTTGGCAAGAACCGCTTCGAGTCGATCGGCGATGCCGAGGAGTCGGCCGACCTGATCGACTACTACTGTGACCAAATGGAAGAGGCGAACGGCTTTATTCGTGAGATGAATCGGATCACGCCGATCGAAACCAATACGGACATTTTGCGTCCTTACGGTGTGTTTGCTTGCATTGCGCCGTTCAATTTCCCGATGGCTCTGTCGTGTGGAATGTCATCCGCTGCGTTGGTGGCAGGCAACACGGTCGTCTACAAACCGGCGAAGGACGCGCCGTGGACGGGGCTCAAGCTTTACGAAATCTACCGCGATGCGGGTTTGCCAGAGGGGGTTTTTAATTATATCACAGGCCTTGGCTCAAAAATTGGCGATGCGATCGTGACGCATGAGCACACGGACGGCGTCGTCTTCACCGGCTCGAAGCCGGTTGGTATGCGAATGCTTGGCCAGCTAAGCGAGAAATGGGTCAAGCCTTGCCTTATGGAACTGGGCGG
>JAJRUA010000429.1 GCA_024278035.1 Planctomycetota bacterium
CCATGGCGTCGAGAAATATGCGGACGCGCTGGTCCGGCATGGTGTGGCGGGAATGATTGTTCCTGACTTGCCACTTGAGGAATCGCCGCGACTTGCCGAAGTTTGTAAATCGCGAGATTTGAGTCTTATCCAATTGGTTACGCCGCTAACGCCTCGCGAGCGGGCGCTGCGAATTGCCGAAACGTCGAGCGGGTTTTTGTACTACGTGTCGATTGCGGGCATCACGGGAGAGCGAACCGAGTTGCCCGACGAGCTGGTCGAGCGAGTGGGCTGGCTACGCGAAAACAGTCCGCTACCCGTCTGCATAGGTTTCGGGATTAGCCAGCCCGAGCATGTGCGACTGCTTGCACCGGTAGCAGATGGTTTGATTGTTGGTTCGGCCATTGTCCGGCGGATGGAGACTGCCGAAACCGATCGTGGCGGCACGTTGCGGGAAATCGGTGAGTATGTCGCGTCGCTGGTGGCCGAGCTTGGTTAGGCTGTACGTAACTGTTCACGGTTCAAAGAAGAAAAATTACCACCGAGACACAGAGAACACTGAGGAAGAAGCAATTTCATCCGTTTCGATGAAGAAAGGCCCAGGGGTTTCTCGACAAAATCAATTAAAAAAACTTGGTGTCCTCCATGCCCGTTGTGGTTCGCTTGATTCTTCTCTGGAGGGTTCTTTTTGCTTAGCGTGCGAGAGTTTCTTGCTTGCACGATTTTTCCTGGTGTGCCGGTAAAAGCCTTGCCGAAGATAGAATAGGCGTTATTACCGACAGACTCGATTTGACCTTCCCTCGGTTGGCAAGGTAAAATTGAACGGGTTGAGTCGCAAACGGTTGCGGCCCAACCGACCCCCGTTCACTTGGAGGTCGTCTATGACAGCGAGTTCACCTCATTCTTCGCGTAACGAATTGTTACGGCGTTTCTTTGCCGGTCTGACTGAGTACACGTTCACAACGCGTCTCGGAGTGGCGGACCCTCCGTTGGTCGATTACTTGTCCGAGATGCTCGTCTACTTCGTTCGGACCGATGCCATCTATGGCGTCCGTACTCCGACCGGCGAACGGCTTTCGCAAGTGGCCGACATGTTGGCCGAGGCCCAGGCACGACAAGGCGTGGCGCGGCGCCGGGTGCATCGGCACATCGGCGACTACACGCTTTTCTGGACGGGGCTGTATCCCGAAATTTCGAAGCGGCAACGCGAAGGAAAAAAAGATAGCCTGCTCGACTATCAAGACCAGGGCAAACGCAACTACCTGCTGGCGAGTCGGTTACCCGCTGATAAAAAATCGGCGCCTGACCAGGTGCTAGAGCGGCTAAGCGAAAATTTTGATTTGTGCGTCTACGGCTTGGGCGAGATTCGTAAGCAGTGGGAAGAACGCGACGCGGAGGGCGATGCGCCGTTGTTGTTGGGGTAGGAAAACCTCCGAAATCATTGGAAAAGCAGCCTGTTATATTGGCATTACTTCCATAAACAAGTTACACTCGGGTTTGTAATCAAGCAGGATAGTCAAGTAGAAATGTGTGCGAGATTAGCTGTCCTATGCCAACGATACTTCGCATTGGTCCGTATCGTTTTCACTTCTACTCCGACGAGGGCGTGGAACCTGCCCACATTCATGTCCGTTCTCCCGACGGGGAGTGTAAGTTTTGGCTTGACCCTATACTACTTGCGACCAACCGTGGCTTGAAACCACATTCGATTAGGGAAATCGAAAAACTTGTTTACACCAATTTGGATTTCCTAAAGGAAAAGTACGATGAGTTCCATAACTCCTGATTCAGCCACTCAAGTCGAACCGATGGCCGTGCGTGTCTGGGCGGAGAAGCGGTATGTCTATCTTGAGCTTGTCGATGGCCGCATCTTTGGCTTTCCCGCGGATCGTTTTCGGAGGCTTAGCACCGCGAGTGAAGACGAGCTGAAAGAAGTCCGTTTGGAGCTAAACGGCCATGCCCTGCGGTGGGAAAATCTTGACGAAGATTTGACGGTACCGGGGGTTGTCGCAGGACATTTTCAATTGCCGCCCGTGACATCGCCAGGATCAACGGTTTGAAAGCATTTATCTGAAATGCCTCACGTCACCAGCCCCTTGGTGACCATCATAAACACATCTTCGAGCGTGGGTTCTTTTTCGCCGAACGAGAGCAGGCCGCAGTCGGCGGCGACCAGCTGCCGCAACAGTCGCTGGACCTCGGGGTCTTTTCCCTTCATCTCAAGCGTGCAGCCGCGAGGGTCGGGTTCGAGGCTGGTTACGTTCGGGTCGCTTCGGATGAGGCTGATGCCTTGTGCGGGGTTGCCGGTGAAGCGGGCTTCGATGCGTCGGTTTTTTGCGATCTTGCGGTAGACCTTGTCGATTGGCCCGTGGAGTAGCAGCTGACCGCGTTCGACGATTCCGATCGAGGTGCAGCAATCGGCGAGCTCGGTGAGGATATGGCTTGAGATGAGAATTGTCTTGCCCATGTTGCGTAATTCTTTGAGTAGGGCTTTTACTTCTAAGCGAGCGCGCGGGTCGAGGCCGCTGGCCGGCTCGTCGAGGATGAGTACCGGGGGGTCGTGGACCAGGGTTTTGGCGAGGCAGAGCCGCTGTTTCATGCCGCGGGAGAGGCCGTTGACAAAATCGTCGCGTTTATGGGTGAGGTCGAGTAGCTCAAGGACATCGGAGAGCACCGTTTTGCGGCGGGACTTGGGCACCTGGTAGGCGACGGCGAAGAAGTCGAGGAATTCCCAGACTTTCATGCCGTCGTAGACGCCAAAGTTGTCGGGCATGTAGCCGACGCTTCGGCGTACGCCAATCGGGTCGCCGGTGACGCTATGCCCATTGACGAAGCCTTCGCCGTGGGTTGCTCGTAGTAGGGTTGCGAGGAAACGGATGGTCGTGCTTTTGCCGGCACCGTTGGGCCCGATGAAGCCAAACATTTCGCCGGCTTCGATCTTGAGATTCAAATTCTGAACGGCCACGAAATCGCCGTAATGTTTGCCGAAGTTTTTTAGTTCGATCATGGGAGGAGAGTTTTGAGTTGCGAGTTGTGGGCTGCGAGAGGATGAACCACGACGGCACGACGAACAGGACGAAAAATCTGCGTTGTGTGCGTTGTGTCGTTGTGGTTCAAATTTCCTTCCCCTGTCTATTTACTTGGTGCTGTTGGTTGGGATGGGTTTTTCGGTAATGACGTCGGGACGGCTGTTGACGTCGGGTTGAGGTTCGGGCGGGGCGGCGTATTTTAGGTGAGCTAGTACGACGGTCGCTCCCCGGATTTGCGACGCCATGGGAGTGGTTTCGGTGCCGGAAAGCATGTGGTCGATGACTCCGACGAGACGGACCTCTTCGCGGTTTTTTTGCCTGGGGTCGTTGTCTCCGGGAAATTGGAAGGCGAGCTTCATGAGTGCGTTGACATTAATCCTCGGGGTACTGCTTACAAGGGCTGCTTGGGTACGTTCTTGCTCGAAGGGGATGCGATCTGCGGCGAGGTCGATCGGAACGGGGCCAAGTACCGCGGTGCCGTTGTTGCGAAGCTCGCCAACCCAAGAGCCCATGATTTGGGGCTGACTTGCGAGCGAATCTCCTTCCTTGCCTTTGACGAATGTCCGCCGGACAACGACGACGTCGCGAAGGTTGTAGCCCGATCGGTTTTCGATTTGCGTGCTCCCGCGTGATGAAGTGCCCAAGCGTAGGGAGCCATCAAGCGAGACGAGTTGCTCGCTGTGGACCGCGCGACGCGATGCGGAGGAAACCGTTAAGCCTTGCAAACTGGTCTTGCGGAGCTTCTCGAAGACGACGGGCGAGCTGCGATCGCCGACTTTGAGTACGTCTTTTTCTTTGGCCGGAAATGGAAGGGCCATGGTGGTGGGTTCATCGTAAGCGATTTCGTAAGTGGTCGAGAGCGAAGAATAGAGGCCGGTGTAGCGGGTGAGCAGGCCACGCTCGTAGGTTCCTTGTAATTCGAGCAAGGCGATTTCGGTGTGGGCTCGCACAAAACCAATGTCGAGCTGGACAAGTCGGACTAGGGTCCAGGTTCCGAGCAGCGCGATCACAGGGGCGGCGATCCATGCCCATTCGACTCGGCCCATACTGCGGAAGACAATCCAGTTGAGCGGCACCAAGACGATGAGATAGAGCCCCAGGCAGGTAAGAACAAAGCCTGCGCTAGGGATTCGGACGGCAGCGGCTTCGTCGAGGGCCTCGCGTGCGGCAAGCGAGACGGGGCTATCTTCGCTCCAGGCGGCGATGCCTCCGGGGCGATCGACTTTTTCGGTGACGATTTCGTCGAGTACTCCGAATTGATTGTTACTGGTCGTGGCAACGCGTTGCCAATTTGCCTTGAGAGCGGTATCTCGTGCAAAAAGGCGAAGGCCGGTGATGAAGTGCGCATCGAGTCGTTGCGGCGAGAAATCTTGCCAAGTCACGCGCGGCCCGCCGTACTCGCCGGCAGAGAATCGCCGACGGGGTCTACTTAGCAGGGCCGAGTTTAGGAAGCAATCGTAGCCGGGCCAATTGATAAAATCGCGTTCGGCCAATTGAAAGGCCGATACGACGACCGTGCCGCGGCCTACGTTGCGTTCAAAGAACAATTTGGCGCCGCCTAGCAACTCGCGAGCCCCCTCGCGTGGTTTGAGGCGAATGCCTGACCAGGGTTGCTTGGGGACGAGCGGGGGCAAGTCGGCGCCTTGGCTGCGGCGAGCCCAGAGGCTTGACCAAGCGGCTAGGTCGGAGGCGTCGAACTTACGTGGCCCTTCGCTCTCGGCAGGG
>JAJRUA010000430.1 GCA_024278035.1 Planctomycetota bacterium
ATCCGCCTCAAGAAGTTTGGTGAAAACTTGGAAAAGCGAGTCGGAAAGCGATGGCGTCTCACGCCCGGCAGGTTGGCTTGTCGATTCCTTCGGGGGATCGCAGAGGGATTCGATCATTGCGTGTAGTTCGTCGAGCCGCTCCGACACGCGGTTACGAAAATTGTGGCGAAACTCTTCATGATGTTCTGAGTCACTCGCTTCGTACGCTTCATGAGAAGCGGAAAACAAGGGATAGTCCACAGAGGGTGACTCGGCCGGTGTTTCTAGATCAAGCGAAAAGAGAGCCGAATCTGAAACGATCGGCGCTACCCCTTCAGGCAAAGATGCGGAACGAGCGGCAATCTCAACGCAGGGGCCACGTAAGAGCCGAGCGATTGGCCCCGTGTTCATCTCCCGAGTGTGCAGCACCGCAGCATCGGGCCCCAAGACGCTGCGTACTAGCGCCAATGCCTCACGCATTGTTTTGGCTCGAAAAGTCTTTATTTCCATGATGTTTACCTGCTTGGAATGCCGGCCCCGTTTGAAATGTCAGCAATGACACCCATTGTCACGAGGCTCGTGTCGCGGGTGATTTCATTGAAGCTCATCACCACAAGTTGTGGCAGATTGCTTTCGGTAATTTGTTTGACAGCCGCACGAATCTGGGGACTCACGAGCACGATCGGCGTGTGTCCCTGCGTGACGAGCTTATCGGTTTCGATGCGCATTTGGTCACAGACCTTTTCGATCACGTTCGGCGGCAAACGAACGAAGAGGCCGCGGTCCGTGTGCTCAAATCCGGCTCGAACGCGGTCTTCGAGTGCCGGATCCAAAGCAACAACATGCAGCTCTCTCTCTTTACTGCGGTACTTGGTGCAAAGCTGGCGGGCCAGTCGGTGGCGGACGTACTCGGTCAACAGGATCGCATCTTTCGACCGAGGGGCGTTATCGCCAAGCGTTTCGAGAATCAATGACAATTGACGAATTGAAACTTGCTCTCGAAGCAGTATCTGCAAGATATTTTGCACTTCGGCAAGCGTCATCACGTCGGGGATCAGCTCGTTGACAACCGTTGGCGTGGCCGCTTTGAGTTCTTCGATCAAATGGTTCGCGGCGTCACGCGTCAAAATCTCGTCCGCATGGCGACGACAAACTTCGGTCAGGTGGGTCGCTAGAACGGCCCCGGGTTCGACGACTGTGTAGCCGAGCATTTCCGCTTCGTCTTGCCGAGCAGGTGTGATCCATCGGGCGTCGGTGCCGAAGGCGGGGTCTTTCGTCTGGATGCCGTCGATCACACCCGTGGTGAGGCCGGAGTCAATCGCCAACAGTAGCCCTGGTTGCACTTCGTCGGCAGCAATGGGCATGTCGGCGATTTTGATTCGGTACTCGTTTTGCCCGAGCCGCATGTTGTCGCGGATGCGGACCTTCGGCATGATGAGGCCAATCTCGGTAGCGATATTGTGGCGAACCTTTTGCACGCGGTCCAAAAGATCACCGCCCCGGTTGGGGTCGGCAAGACGGATCAGCCCGACGCCCAACTCGATCTCCATCGGATCGATGGCCAAGAAGTCCTCGACCCGCTTTTCCTCAGGAGCCGCCTCCCCCGCTTTTTCTTTAGCGGCTAGAGTCGCTTCGTCTTCTGCTTCACGACGAGTCATCACTTGAGCCAAACCAAAGCAGGCTCCGCCAAGCACAATCAAGGGAAGGCGTGGTAAGCCCGTGAAAATCAAAATACTAAGGAACGCTCCCGTAATCACCAACGCCTGAGGCCTTGAGAAGAGTTGCTCGACGAACTCTTGTGGCATGTTCGTCTTTTGCGTGCTTCGAGTCACCAACAAACCGGCTGCAAGCGAGACCAGGAACGCCGGGACTTGGCTCACCAAGCCGTCACCAATCGTCAGACGCGTGAAGAGGGCTCCCGCCTCGGCGAGCGCCATGTTCTCTTCGACCATGCCGATAATGAGGCCGCCTACGATGTTGATGACCGTGATAACAATGCCTGCTATCGCATCGCCTCGAACGAACTTACTCGCACCATCCATAGAGCCGTAAAAATCGGCTTGGTTGGTAACTTCAAGCCGCCGTTCCTGAGCCTCATGCTCGTCGATGATGCCAGCGTTCAGATCGGCATCGATCGCCATTTGTTTGCCGGGCATTCCATCCAAAGCAAACCGAGCGGCAACTTCACTGATTCGTGTGGCACCCTTCGTGATGACCAAGAACTGAATCACCACGATAATAATAAAGATAATCAGGCCCACGACGATCCGGTCGCCAGCCACAAAATCAGAGAAGGCCGTGATAACGCCACCGGCGGCGTCCATTTTTTGGCTGCCAGCTTGTGTAAGGATCAACCGCGTCGTGGCTACATTCAGCACTAGCCGGGCGAGCGTTGTTGCCAAGAGCAATGAGGGGAAGACGCTGAACTCAAGGGGCGTACGGACGTAAATCGTCGTCAGCAAGATAATCACGGAGACCGTGATATTGCCGGCGAGCATGACGTCCATCAGCGCAGTCGGCAACGGCACCAAAATCACCAGCACGCTGGCGATAATAGCAACCGGTAAGACCAAGTTAGCGGCACGGCCAAGCAAACTGCTTGGCGAGCCTTCGGCCGACCCGCTTGACATGGATTTTCTCGGAAAACGCTACCGCGGTTATCCACATGGTGGAGGACAGCGGTAGCTATAGGTTGTGTGGTGAAAGAGTCGCGGGACAGTAAGGAAACCCGCCGAGGGTGTCCAGCCCGACGATTACAAAACCTTTACGCCGAGAAAAAAAGCTGGGGCAAACGTGACAGAAAGCCCCGCCCCTCGGCCACTTGCAGCGCAAGCTTGGTGGCGTGATACTTTCGTTGCTGAAACCTTTGCCCCCCTGCCCTCTTAGCCGGAGACCTGCCATGCGTCGCGCCAAAATCACCATTGTCGGAGCTGGAAACGTTGGGGCAACGACCGCCCACTGGTGTGCCGCAGCGGAGCTGGGCGACATTGTCTTGCTGGATATCCCCCAAGCAGGCGATATGCCTAAGGGCAAAGCGCTCGACCTGATGGAGGCATCACCCATCTTCGGCTTTGACTCGAACATCATTAGCACGAGCGACTACGCTGACTCTGCTGGCAGTGATGTCGTTGTGATTACCGCTGGCATTCCTCGCAAACCGGGAATGAGCCGCGACGACCTGCTAGCAACCAACGCCAAGATCATGACGGCCGTTTGTGAGCAAGTGAAAGCAACCAGCCCCGATGCCGTGGTGATCGTCGTCAGCAACCCGCTCGACGCAATGGTGCAGCAGGCCATGAAGGTGACCGGCTTCCCACCCAACCGCGTTATCGGACAGGCAGGCGTGCTGGATACGGCCCGTTACCGCACGTTCTTAGCGATGGAGCTTGGCGTGAGCGTGGAAGACGTGTCGGCTCTGCTCATGGGTGGCCACGGCGACACGATGGTGCCGCTGGCTAGCTGTACGAGTGTCGGTGGTATCCCCATCCTACAACTGATCGAAGAGGCACGGCTGGAAGAAATCATCGACCGTGCCCGCAAGGGAGGCGCCGAGATCGTCGGTCTGCTCAAGACGGGCAGCGCTTACTACGCCCCCGCCGGTGCAACGACCCAAATGGTCGAGGCAGTCATCCGCGACAAAAAACGCCTGATCCCCTGTGCCGCTTACTGCGACAAGGAATACGGCGTTGGCGGCTACTATGTTGGTGTGCCGGTCGTCTTGGGAACCGGCGGCGTCGAACGAATCGTTGAGATTGATCTCACGTCTACGGAAAAAGAAGCGTTCCAAAAGAGCATTGATGCTGTGAAGGAACTTGTCTCGGTGATGGACGGCCTCGTTTGATCCAGCCGCTCTGTGCGTTACGTGGATGCTAGCTTCCCTAGCGGGCCTGCTAGCACTTCGTACTTACCTTGCTCACGTTGACGTATGTGGGCCTTGCTCACGTTGACGTGCGTGGGCCATCTGACTTAGATTCTCCCGTTCGAGATCAGTGGCTTCTCGCTGCTGGTCGAATCGCTGTGACCCCTGACAAGGATTGCTACGTGACTAGGCACCGCTTAAAGACTCTTATCCCGGCGTCCCTCGCTCAGGAATCGACCGGTTTTATCGGAACGGCCCCTTGGGCTTGGAACGAAGCGACTGAGACCCAGCACGAGAGCCCGTTGGCGACGTTCTTGCCGGTTAACTACGAGCCCGCTTACGCCTATCCGTTGATCGTTTGGCTACACAGCCCTGGCTCCAGCGAGCGCGAATTGCCTCAGGTCATGCGGCATGTGAGCGTGCAAAACTTTCTGGCCGTTGGCCCGCGAGGTAGTGTGAAGCGTGAAGGCAATCATTGGGCTTGGAGCCAAACTGCCGAGGGGATTGCTGCTGCGGAGTCTTCCGTAGCCGAAGCAATTGAGTCGGCTGCGGATCGGTTTCGTGTGCATACGGACCGCGTTTTCATCGCTGGTGTTGGCTCGGGTGGCACGATGGCATTGAGGCTAGCGCTTCAGCGTCCGGAGTGGTTCGCGGGTGCTGTGAGCCTTGATGGACCATTGCCCAAGGGGCACCAACCGCTGAGCCGTGTCAACGTTGCCCGCGAAGTGCCGCTACTGCTTTCCGCGTCGCGCGAGAGCAAGGGCTACACCCAACCACTGCTCTGCAGCGATCTCGCCTTGCTCCATTCGGCCGGATGCCGAGTCGCGATTCGGCAGTACCCGGGCGATGACGACCTAACGACAGCCATGCTAGCGGACGTGAACCGCTGGATCATGGAACAAGTTTGCGCCTAGCAAGCACCCGCCGAATAGGCTGTTGCCTTAGGGAGTACCCGGCTTCTGAAATACCAAGGTTCCCCCAGTTTTGGGTTCAATCGTAATACTCCATTTGGTAAGTTTCTCCGAGCGTTGGAGGCGCTGCTAGAATGGCCCAAAGGCTTTCTTCGCAACGCGCACGCCTGTTTCGTAGGTGCCTTCCAGCAATCTTACCTTCTAGGATGCCAAAGGGAGCAAGCTTTTTTTAGGTGCAAAATCGTGATCGAAAGCCTTCACCGGCTCGCGACCACGCAAAGACCCATCAAGATGAATCTTACAACGAACCCAGCCCTTTTGACCAGATGATCCAAGTCCTCGATGAGTGCGGATTGGATGGTATGGCACGGGCCATTGGAATCGTCGTCAATGAGGCGATGAAGATCGAAAGAAACGAAGCTCTCGGAGCACAACCTTACGAACGAACCGACCATCGGCGTGGTTATGCCAATGGTTTTAAGCCCAAGACGCTTTCCACACGTATCGGCCAAGTCGAACTGAAAGTTCCCCAAACGCGGGGAGTCGAGTTCTACCCAAAATCACTCGAACGAGGTGTTCGCAGCGAAAGGGCACTCAAGCTGGCTGTCGTCGAAGTGTACGTTCAAGGCGTTTCGACTCGAAAAATCTCACCAAGATTACCAGCGAACTCTGCGGGCTGGATGTCTCCAGCAGCCAAGTCAGCCGAGCGGCCAAACTACTCGACGAAGAACTCCAATCCTGGCGGGAAAGACCCCTCGGAAAGCTTACCTATCTGACCCTCGATGCTCGTTATGGAAAAGTCCGGCATGGCGGTACGGTGGTCGGTCTGGCAACGCACGACTTGGACCAGGAGCGGGGCGTGGTCACCATTCGACAAGGTAAAAACAAAAAAGACCGCGTCATCCCTATCGGCAAACGAGCACTTGTTTGGATAGCCAAATATCTCATCGAGGTTCGGCCTGAGTTCGTTGTGGACTTCGGCAACCCGTCGCTCTTTCTCACTTCGCTTGGCAACCAGTTCTCGCTTTCGAGCATGACGAAGCTCGTTCGCCAGTACGTCGAAAGCGCAGCGACCGGCAAGACGGGCAGTTGCCATCTGTTTCGCCACACGATGGCAACCCTCATGCTCGAAGGGGGAGCCGACATTCGGTTCATCCAAGAGATGCTCGGTCACACCAACCTCGAAACTACCCAAGTTTACACCCGCGTCTCCAT
>JAJRUA010000431.1 GCA_024278035.1 Planctomycetota bacterium
AGAGTCGGCGGTAGAGTCGGTGAGGTCGCGGCGGGCTTGGGCGACCGTACGGCGAATCTCAGCCATCAATTCTTCACGACTCTGGCTGATCGGCATGTGAATCAATCGGGCGGAGTTTTCGAGCCGACCGAGATGCTCCCGCCAAAAAAGGGGGACCCCTTCGTAGGTGCGAAAGACCTCGTAGACCGAATCTCCGTAAAGGAACCCCCGATCAAGAACCGGCACGCGGGCCTCGGCAAGCGGAGAAAGGGCCCCGTCGATGTTGGCAGTCGGAGCAACGGCAGAAAGAATTGCGTCAGACATGGCAGTTTGAGTAGTTCAGGGTGGGTTGGGTGGCTACCAACGGCTTTGTGAAGTAAATAGAGCTCTCAGGATAGGGGGATTCTACCCGGAGATGGCCGCGACGGTAGCCGATAGAAGCGGCATCGGGCATTTCGCCCTGCATCCAACGAGGGAGTTTCCGCTATACTACGGCACGCTCGATTGGGGGGTCGCACCGTTGGTGCGACGCCGCCGGGCGAGACCAACTTTTTCCAGCACGCCATGTTCGCCCAGCGAATGGCTAACAAATAACAGCCCCCCTGCTCAAGGTATTTGGAATGATGAGCCAAGTCGAAGTTCCCCCCCCAACGCCACCAGTCGCCCGTGAAAACTGGACCGAAGTCACCCCTGATATCCTCCACAACAAGCTCCAGGCAATCGCCCGAAATCTATGGTGGAGCTGGAAGCCGGAGGTAAGCAACCTGTTCCACGATCTTGATCCCGTTCGCTGGCGACAGCTTGGGCACAACCCGATTGCGCTGCTCAAGGAGATGACCCCTGAGCAAGTTGCCGACCGGGCGTCGGAAATGGTGATGTACACCCGAATCAACCAAGCGCACCGTCGGCTCAAAGAGTACCTGACAGACAAGACCCACACTTGGGGCGCGCGTGAGGCGGGCGTCTTGGGCGGCAAGCCGGTGGCCTACTTTTCAGCAGAGTTCGGCATCCACGAGTCGGCTCCCATTTACTCAGGTGGCCTGGGCGTTCTTTCAGGCGATCACATCAAGTCGGCCAGCGGACTTGGTGTTCCGCTCATTGCGATCGGCCTGTTCTACGACCAAGGTTACTTCAAGCAACACCTTGACGGCGAAGGCTATCAGCAAGAGGAGTACCTCGACACGGCGGTTGAAACTCAACCGATGGAGCCGGCCCTGGATCCTGACGGCAAGCCGATCATGGTGTCGATCGACACGCGCAACGGCACGCTATTGGCCAAGGTTTGGAGGATGAGCGTCGGTCGTATCTCGCTCTACTTGCTGGACTGCGACGTTGAAGGCAACAGCCCGCAAGACCGAGAGCTCACTTCGCGTCTCTACGGCGGCGATACGCGTACTCGCATTCGCCAAGAGTTGGTCATCGGCATTGGTGGTGTCAAGACGTTGCGTGCGCTGGGCATCACCCCCGGTGTCTATCACCTCAACGAAGGCCACAGCGCGTTTGCTCCCCTGGAAGTGATTCACCAGCGAATGGAAGAGGACGGGCTGGACTTTGATGATGCTCTCCGCGAAGTGGCGCAGCAAACGGTCTTCACGACCCACACGCCGGTTCCGGCAGGGCATGACCGTTTTGATTCGGAACTGATGGAAGAGCACTTGGGGCCCCTCTGTGACAAAATTGGCATCACGCATGACCAGCTAATGGGCCTCGGACGGGTCGAGCCGCAAAATGACGAAGAGACCTTCTGCATGACCGTCATCGGTCTGAAGCTCTCTCGACGTGCCAACGCGGTGAGTTCGTTGCATGGGCATATTTCACGACGCATGTGGGCCAACCTTTGGCCATGGCGCGTTGAAGAGGAGGTGCCGATTGGCCATATCACCAACGGCGTGCATGTGCCGACTTGGCTTGCTCTGCCTATGCGGCAACTTTACGAAAAGCACTTGGGCGTCGATTGGACCGATCGGATGAGCGACCCCGAGACGTGGCAGCCGATGTACAACATTGATCCGGGCGAGTTGTGGGAGACGCACCACGCGCTAAAAAATCGTTGTCTGGATTTTGTTCGCCGCCAGCTTAGCCGACAGTGCCGTCGACGCTCGGAAGACGAAGCGGCGGTGGATGCGGCGCGGGCCTCGCTTGACCCGAACGCACTAACAATCGGTTTTGCCCGTCGATTTGCCACTTACAAACGTGCCGACCTGTTCATGCAACGGATCGACGAACTGGCCGAATTGGTAAACGACTCGAAGCGTCCGGTACAGTTCATCTTTGCTGGCAAGGCCCACCCTGCCGACATGCCGGGTAAGCAACTGATTAAGACAATTGCCAACCTGCGTAACGACCCTCGATTTGCGGGCCGGGTTGTCTTTGTTGAGAACTACGACATCAATGTCGCGCGGCATTTGGTCCAGGGGGTCGATGTGTGGCTTAATAATCCGAGGCGACCGCTTGAAGCCTCGGGCACTAGCGGTATGAAAGCGGTGCTGAACGGTGGCCTCAACTGTTCGATTTTAGACGGTTGGTGGGCCGAGGCCTACAACGGCAGAAACGGTTTTGCGATTGGCAATGGCACGCAGCACGTTGATGAGGAGATCACGGACGAACGTGATGCGGACAAGCTGTTTGAGGTCCTGCGCGACGAAGTCGTCCCCTTGTTCTACGATCGCGATGCGGACGGCTTGCCACACCGGTGGATCGAAAGCATGATCGATTCGATTGCCACGCTTACGGCCCGGTTCAGTGCCCATCGTATGGTGCAAGACTACGTGAAGCACTGTTACCTACCCGCCGCTGGGGGACTGAGCAGCGATATGAGCGTTCGTTAAGGTTGCATCATGCTTGTTCCCCAACGTATTACCTCGCCCGACAACGCCGCGTTGGGAGAGTTGTGCGATGAGCTTGCCCGATTGGCGAGTGCGACCGACCGTACGAACGCTTGGCCCGCTGAGCAGTTGCGACTTTGCGGCGAAGCGGGCGTTTTCGAATGGTTTCTTGCGGAGCAGCAGGGAGGACAAGGTTGGAACGACGAGGCGGTCACTCGGGGCTACCTCGCACTGAGCGAGGCATGCCTCACGACGACCTTTATCATCACGCAACGAACGGGGGCCTGTCGACGTATTGCGAACGGAGATAACGACTCTCTCAAGGCGAAGTTTTTACCCGACCTTGTAAGTGGCCAATCGTTTGCGACGGTGGGTATCTCGCACCTGACGACCAGCCATCGGCACTTAGAAAAATCAGTGCTTACAGCCAAGCGGGTAGAGGGTGGCTACCAGCTCGATGGATTTTCTCCCTGGGTCACGGGGGCCAAGGAGGCACAAATGGTGGCGATTGGTGCCACATTGATTGACGAGTCGGGGATGGACGAATCGGTCCCAACCTCCCAGCAATTATTGCTCGCGGTGCCCACCAACTTGCCGGGCATTACCACGCCAGCACCTTTCCAAATGGTGGGCCTTACGGCCAGTGCAACCGGTCCGATTCGGTTTGAGGGAACCATCGTTTCGGACGACCATGTGATCGCCGGGCCGATGGAGAACATCATGATGAGCGGCGTCGGTGCGAAGCCTGGCGGGCACCAAACGGTGACCCTCGCCCTAGGGGCCGCAGCGGCAAGCCTTAATGTTCTGGCAACGGAAACGAATAAGCGATCCGATTTAGTGGAACCTTACAAGGCTCTCGCTGCGGAACAGGCCGAGCTAACAAACGACCTGCTTGCCGCGGTCCGAGGCACGCCGACTTGTTCCAACGAATCGCTCCGTCAGCGGGCCAACAGTCTCGTCCTTCGGGTGAGTCAAGCCGCGCTCACTGCTACCAAAGGGGCCGGTTACTTGGCCGATGCCACGGCAGGTCGGCTTTGTCGTGAGGCCCTTTTTTTTCTGGTTTGGAGCTGTCCCCAACCGGTGCAGAAC
>JAJRUA010000432.1 GCA_024278035.1 Planctomycetota bacterium
AAGGCCGTCCCGATCCTGACCTGCTGATTCGTACCGCCGGAGAAATGCGGATCAGCAACTTTTTGCTCTGGCAGATCAGTTATGCTGAGATATGGGTCACGGACCGTACCTGGCCCGATTTTGATGAAGCGGCCCTCCACGAGGCGATCCTAGCCTACGCCGCCCGTGACCGCCGCTTCGGCGGGTTGAACAAGAACTGACCGCGAATCCCAGGAAGACTCAAAAAGAATTAGCCGCGTTCTAGTTCTTTGCCTGTCTGATTATTTCCAACCCCTTCTAGTTCCGTGCTTCACTGGCGAATTATTCTTGGCTTGCTCTTTGTGTCGGTGCTGGTTGCGCTGGCTTGGCTCGACTTTGATTCGACCTGGTTACTCGGCGCCTCCTGGCCGGGGGTGATTATGGCGCCGATGGCGATCATTGGTTCGGTCCTTGGTGCAGGTGAACTGGTACGGCTTTTTGAGCAAGACCCGAACACCCCAGCCCCGTCGCGTTATGTGGTGGTCACCGGGGCGCTCGTCACGGTGCTTATCAGTTGCGTGCCGATGCTTTGGGGCGATGATCGGTCGCCCGGCCCAGTGGCAAGTACGATTGGCAGCATCGGCTGGGTGGCGGTCGGCTTGGCGGTCGCCTCTTCAGCGTCGTTCACGGTCGAATTGCTCCGTTTCCGTACGCCCGGTTCGGCTACGGTGCGGCTTGCACTTGCCATCTTTGGAATCGCCTATGCGGGTGGTCTCATGGGATTCGTTGTGCATCTTCGGCTCTTAGCAGGGGGCCCCTGGGGCGACGATGGCCGGTGGGGCATGTTTGCTTTGCTTTCGATGTTGGTCGTTGTGAAAACGAACGACATTGGAGCCTATTTCACGGGCCGTTTGTGGGGTCGAACCAAGATGGCCCCCATTTTGAGCCCAAAGAAAACCTGGGAGGGGATCGCCGGCGGGTTTGCTTTATCGGCCGTGATGACGATGCTGTTCCTTGGCCCTCTCGCCGCCGCTTGTGGTTTGCACACCGACCAAACCTTGGGACGTTGGTTCCTCGGTTGCCTTTTTTATTCCATCTTAGTCGGAGTCGCTGGCGTGTCAGGCGACTTGGCTGTGTCGCTGCTGAAACGCGACGCCGGCCTTAAAAACTCCAGCACCTGGATGCCAGGCTTCGGCGGTGTGCTCGACTTGTTCGACTCGATCCTCTACGCCGCCCCGGTGGCCTACCTCCTATGGATCGTCCGGTGCGTCGGGCCGTGAGTCAAGGATTTTCTTCCAGTTGGGTGTAAGAGTGGAAGGCAATCACAGAGCGTCCCCCTGCTACGCCATTTTGCCCCGAATCCGCTCGAGCAGCCGCTTCGTCAGCCGAATCCCTTCGTACTCGCCCGGCTCGTCTCCTTCCCATTCGATGCCGACGTAACCACGGTAACCCGCATTGAGGACAATTTTCATGATTCGCTCATAGTCACTCTCCGTCTCCTTGCCCTCGGCATCAAAGGCATGGCTTTTGGCAGAGACCGCTTTGGCGAAGGGCATCAGCTCTTCCATCCCCTTATAGCGGTCGTACCAGACAGCTTCAGGTGTGCCACGGCCGCTAAGGCAGAAATTGCCAAAGTCGGGCAATGTACCAACATTTTCCATGCCGACACGCCGCATGACGCCTGAGAGCCAACCCCCATCACTGGAAAGCCCACCATGGTTTTCGACCAAGACATTGATGCCAAACTCCTTGGCAATCTCGCCAAGCCGAGCTAAGCCATCAGCAGACCGAGCCATTTGTTCGGCGTAGCTTCCGGAGGAGCGGGCGTTCACACGAATCGCATGGCATCCAAGCGTTTGGGCCGCTTCGAGCCACTGTCGGTGGTTTTCCACCGCTTCGGTCCCTTGGGCGTTGTCCGCGTCGCCTAAGGCCCCTTCGCCATCGACCATGATAAGCAAGCTACGCACACCATTGTCAGCACACCTTGTGTTAAGGTCCGCCAGATAGGCCGAATCACGGGCTTTGTCCTTAAAGAATCCTGAGACGTACTCAACAGCCTCAATGCCAAACTCTTCGCGGGTGATGCGAGGGAAGTCGAGATTATTGATTTCGCCGCCCCGGATGGCTCGGTGGAGCGACCATTCAGCAAGGGAAATCTTGAACGGGATAACTTTCTCTGAGGCAAGAGCCCCGTGAGGCAAGGTCATGGCAGCAGCTCCCGCGGCAGCAGTGGCTAAGAAACGTCGGCGATCGCACACGGAAGCAGGGAGATTCGAGAGCATTTGTCTGAAAAACAGGTGTTACGAGGTAAGTGGATGAAAAGGCGTAGCTCAACCAGTATTGTCCCCTACCGTGCGGCCCGACGCAACTCTTGCCCCAGGAAAAGACCGGACAAGGAGGAAAGGCCTCGACAGGGGACTTTCGTACGGTTGACCATTGACCAAGCGAAGGATTGGATCGAAAATCGTCGATTCGCAATCAACGGCGTTCCCGTAACGCCTCCTTCGATTCCTGATTATGCCACCGGAGCCTGTAAAAGATGTCTGACGCCACCACCGGCCAACCCCTCACGATGCAAGATGGCCGTTTACAGACGCCGGACACGCCGATCATCCCCTTCATCGAAGGCGACGGCACGGGCCCCGACATTTGGCGGGCTAGTCAACGCGTTCTCGACGCGGCCGTTGAGAAGGCTTACGGCGGCAAGAAAAAGATCGCCTGGCTCGAAGTCCTCGCCGGCCAAAAGGCATTCGACCAAACGGGCGAATGGCTTCCGCAAGCGACCCTCGACGCCTTCCGCAAGTACCTCGTCGGCATCAAGGGGCCGCTCACCACACCCGTCGGCGGTGGCATCCGTTCGCTCAATGTCGCCTTACGGCAAATCTTGGAC
>JAJRUA010000433.1 GCA_024278035.1 Planctomycetota bacterium
CCACGGGATCGTTCGTCACTTCTTCAGGCACTGGCCCGAGCCTGGCGGTGGCAGGAGCAACTCGAATCGGGCGAGTACACGACGATCGCCGAGCTGGCCGAAGCCAGCGGCGTCGATTCTTCTTTCGTTCGGCGCGTTCTTCGCTTGACGTCGCTTGCGCCACGATTGGTGGAAGCGATCGTCGAGGGTCGCCAGCCGGAAGGGCTGACGCTGCGCCAGTTGGCCAAGGGGATTCCGCTCTCTTGGGATGAGCAATTGGCGAAGTGGCCACTCGCGGATTGACGCGGGACACGCACTTGTCGCGCCAACGCCTACTGGCGTTTCGTTTCAAACCGCTCTTCGGGTCCCGTGACGCAAATCGTTGATTTTGCGGGACTTAGGCTTTGCAGGACTCATTCGGGTGAGTCCCGTGATTTCGAGCCTTTTGAGCCGATTCGAGCCTTTTTGGCCCGGCGGACGCCGAAGCGCGTCCCGCGTCGACGGCGAGCGCTGCCGGCGAGGATGGCGAAAACCCCGCGGCGATACGTAGCGCAAAAACAAAGCCCGCTGCTTGGGCGGCAGCGAGCCAGTTTTCACTCCGAGCCGGGTTTTCACCCGGCGTAAATGGAGGCGGCGGGAATCGAACCCGCGTCCCGCAATCGCTCCACGGGAGCTTCTACGTGTGTAGTCCGTTGATTTGGTTTCGCTCTGGCGACGCCCTTACGGACACGGCTGCACCGGAACTAGCTAAGAACTTTTTTAACCTCGGGCGTGCTCGGCAGTGACCCGCGGCGATCCGGAGGGGGTTATACGTTTCGTCGACCGCTTCCGGCGTGCGATCGGGATACGTGGTGCGCTAGTTAATTAAAACTAGGCAGCCAAAGCATAGTTACCTTCGGCAATTGAAGGTTGTAATCGGCTTTTAACGTGGGCCACCGATCAACCACGACACGCCACTCACGCTTCGACAATCCGGTCGAACCCAGTTCGCCCCCGAAACGCAGACCTTTTATTGTATTCGGTCAGAGCGGCGGAGGAAAGAAGGGAAAAATAATTCTTCACGCCAAGCACTTTCTTAAATTTCCTGAAACCGTCCAAAACGCCGTGCCGTTCCAACAATTGGCCCCTCCCTGGCGGAAGAAGAGCGGATTCCTTGGCTCTTTCACGGGGGGGGGCACTTGGGCCGAACGGGCCGAGCGTCCGTTTTTATTTTAGGTCGAGAGCTTTTGGCGATGATGGGGTGGCCGAAAGTATAATTTTTCGATTTTCGGCCACTTGGGGAAAATTGGGGAGGGACGTACATTCAGAAACACCGCTGAGCGTGATCGGTGGCGGTATGCGGGGGTGTCACTACATCTTCAAAGAGGACCTTGCAAGTACTATCGAATCGCAGCATCGTAATAGCATCCGTGCCAACGATCGTGACAACGGCACCGGTAAGGCTCAAGAGTCAGTCACCTCAGCAACCATTTCAACCATTTATTGACCGATGCATGAGGAAAGCGACAGGCTGACCAACGGAAGGCCGGGTTGAGCAGGTGGATTCGAGCGCCGAGGGTAAAATGGCTGGTGTATCCATCAATAGTAGTAGGGCAGTGCCCGCCTTTGCGTGAGCCCCCTTTGCTCACCGCGGTCGGGACGACGCGGCTCTGCGCGAGGTAATGGGCAATCGGCCCGCAGCGAATAATCGCAGGACATGTGGGTAGGCTTCTTTCTCTAGCTCAAAGACACGGGCGGCAAGCTTTTCTGGCGTGTCGTCATCAAAGACAGGGGTCGGCTGTTGCCAGAGGATCGGCCCGTGGTCGTACTGGTTATCGACAATGTGGATCGTGACGCCGCTTATCTTGCAGCCGCGCTCAAGCACCGCGGCATGGACTCGGTCGCCGTACATGCCTTGTCCGCCGAACGACGGGAGCAACGACGGATGGATATTGACGACCCGACCCACAAAATCTTCCGGCAACGGTGCGAACTTCAAGAAGCCGGCCATCACCACGAGATCGACGTCCGCCTCACGGCACACGGCGTAGATCGCTTCGCCGTACGCTTCGTGTGAGTCGTAGGACTTTCGCTCAAGCACAACGGTCGGCACTCCCGCCGCCTCGGCATGTTGCAATCCGCCCGCCGTGGGCGAACTCGAAACGACAAGCCGAATCTCCACCGGCAGTTGCCCTTCGCTCCGCAGATCGAGAAAGTTTTTCAGCGTCCGGCCACCGCCGGAGATGAGGACAGCAATTTTCATAAGTGAAAAGAAAAAAGGAACACTAATCGACGCTAATCTTCACTCATCTGATTAGCGTTGATTAGTGAAGATTAGCGTTCTAAAAAAAATACGCGAATCGTTTGCGTTTAAGGTCGAACTAAAACCTCAACACGGGCCGTTGCATCGCCGACTTTTACCTCAACGGGGTCGAACGCTTCTCCCTCGAATAGTTGGACCGTGTCACTAAGCGTCTCACCCGCGATGTAATCAGCAAACTGCGTGACCGCTTCGCGCAACTCAGTAGAGTTGGTTTCAATACCCACCTCAATGCGGTCGGTGAACTCACAACCCATCTCCTTGCGGCGATCTTGGATGGCACGCACGAGGTCGCGAGCCATGCCCTCACGCAATAGCTCGGGGGTGATTTCGGTCGAGAGAACAACGACCACCCCCCGGTCGTTTGCCGCGGCCCAACCGGGCTTGGCAGTGATTCGCACCTCGACCTCTTCGGGGAAAAGCTCGATCTCTTGTCCCTCGACCGTGAGGTTGATCTTGCCGTTGTCGCGAATGTTGGCGAGCAACTCCGAGCCACTCTGTTCGTTGAGCGCCTGCTTCACCTTGGGCATCAACTTGCCAAGCTTCTTGCCCAGGAGCTTGAAGTTGGGTAGCACCTCATGATTGACGTATTTTTCAGGCTTGTCGCTGTACTCAACTACCTTAACGTTCAGTTCACCGGCAATCACGGCAGCGTGTTCTTCCAGCCACGCTTGGTGCCGCGTGTCGGCAAGAATCACTTCGACTTTGGAAAGTGGCTGGCGAACTTTGAGCTCTGCCGCACTACGGGCTTGGCGGCCAAGCGACGCGATCAGTCGGACGAGACTCATCCGTTCACTCAAATCTTGGTCGAGTAACTCGTTATCAACCTCGGGATAATCACATAGGTGAACACTCTCTGGAGCGTCGTCGAACACGCCGGCCAAGTTCTGCCAAAAAGTTTCTGCCAAGAAGGGCGTGAACGGAGCGATCAACTTGCTCACGGTCACGAGGCACTCGTAAAGGGTCCAGTAAGCGTCGAGCTTCGCCGGTTCGCGTTGGTCCTTCGACCAGAACCGCTCGCGGCTGCGTCGGACCCACCAGTTGGAGAGCCCATCGACAAACTCGGTGATCGCGCTGCACGCGCCGTAGTTGTCATAAGCGTCCATCCGCTCCGTGACGAGAGCCACCGTTCGGTGCAGTTCGGCGAGAACCCAACGGTCCAGCTCATCCCGTTCACTCACGGGTCGATAAGATTTTGCGGAAGCAAAATGCGCGCTGGTCCCCCTCCCCCCCAAGGGGGAGGACGTTTCTTTATTAGAGCGGGGGGAGGGGGAAAGAACCCTGGTATGGGCTTCGTCTGGCGCACGCCGAAAATGGCTTGTTACGGGCGCTGTTTTGGCTGGCCGGGTACCCATTTCAGCCCCCTCCCCTAGCCCCTCCCCCTTCTGGGGAGGGGGATACTCGCCGGCTAATTCTTGCGAGGGATCAAACCCGTCGATGTTCGCATAGATCACAAAGAAACTGTAGCAATTCCAAAGTCGTAGCAGGAACTCGGGGACCGAGTCCTTGATCGCTTGTTCGCTGTAACGGATCGAAGTCCACGGCGGCTGGTTGGCAAACAAGTACCACCGTAGAGCATCGGCCCCATAGGCGTCAAAAATCTCCGCCGGGTCGCGATAGTTTCGCTTGCTCTTGGACATTTTTTGCCCATCTTCGCCCAG
>JAJRUA010000434.1 GCA_024278035.1 Planctomycetota bacterium
GCGCCCTACGCCAACCAAGCGTCGATCAACTGGTTGTTTTGCATGGTAGTTTGCATCGGCGTGAGCTTATTGACTTCACCTCCCAAGGCTGAGCAGGTTACCGATCAACTCATTTTCAACTGGCGTAAGATGAATATCTTAGGCGATCTTGGCGACCGATGGTATACAAGCGTTCTCACCTGGTGGGGGCTTTTTGTTGCTATGATTCTAGCATTGCTTGTTCTGTTTTCCGGATTCGTCCTATAACTCCAACTGAAAACACGAGCAAAAAAAGGCCTGCGAAACACGCGAAAAGACACAAAAAACAAAGAGCTTTTTATCAACATATTCCTCTGGCGGGCTACCAAAATATTCTCGTAGAATGCCCCCGCAAAACACTCTTTCCGCGCCCTTTCGCGTGTTTCGCGGATACATCTATTTTCACTTTGAGCTATAAGAGGGTGTTCATAGAATCGAATACCAGTACGCTTTGTTCACTAGGATTAAACGGAAATGAAGGCGCTCGTTAAAAAAAAGGCGGAACCAGGGATTTGGCTCGAGGACGTGCCTGAGCCGGAGATGGGAATCAACGATGCCTTGATCCAAGTCGACCGAACCGGTATCTGCGGCACCGATCTGCACATTTTTCAGTGGGATGCCTGGGCACAGAGAACGATCCCCGTGCCGATGGTTATTGGCCACGAGTTCGTTGGCAAAATCGTCGATATCGGGTCCAACGTCGTCGACTTCCAGGTAGGAGACATCGTCAGCGGTGAAGGACATGTGGTTTGTGGTCGATGTCGCAATTGCATGGCTGGCCGACGGCACCTGTGCGCCCATACCCAAGGAGTTGGTGTCAATCGGCCCGGGGCGTTTGCCGAACGGATAGCGCTGCCGATCACCAATGTTTGGCATCACGATCCTAATTTACCGCGAGACATCCAGTCGATTTTCGATCCGCTGGGGAATGCCGTCCACTCGGCCCTGTCATTCGACCTTTTGGGCGAAGATGTGTTGATCACCGGGGCCGGGCCGATCGGTCTGATGGCCGCTGCGGTGGCGCGGCACGCGGGAGCCCGCTTTGTGGTCGTCACCGATTTGAATCCGTATCGATTGCAGCTTGCTGAGAAGTTGGGCGTCACGAGGGCAATCAATCCCAAGAAAGAAAAACTTTCGGACGTGGTCCAGCAACTGTGCATGACCGAAGGTTTTGATGTGGGGCTTGAAATGTCTGGCAGCCGGCACGCCTTTGGAGACATGCTTAGCCAAATGTGTCACGGCGGTCGAATTGCTATGCTCGGAATCCCGGAAGAAGATATGACGATCGACTGGAATCGAGTCGTTTTCAATATGTTGACGATCAAGGGAATCTACGGTCGAGAAATGTACGAAACGTGGTACAAAATGACCGCGATGCTTCAGAGCGGGTTAAACATCGAATCGGTCATCACCCACCGATACCACTATTCGGAATTTGCAAAAGGATTTGAAGTGATGAGTACGGGCAATTGCGGCAAGGTCATTTTGAGCTGGTAAGGACTTCCTGATTTTATGAAAACACCTATTCCAAAAAGCGTGATAGAAACATTGGACGAAATTCGCGTCCGGGGCCTCACTAAAAGCGAGCGCCAAATCAAAACCGCTCAAAAGGCGAGAATCGAAGTTGTCCAGGGAGGCACCGTTCTGAACCTGTGTGCCAACAATTATCTGGGACTGGCTGATCATCCCGAGGTGATTGCCGCAGCACACGAAGCGCTCGACCGTTGGGGGTTTGGCCTTGCTTCGGTACGGTTTATTTGCGGCACGCAGTCGATTCACAAGGAACTGGAATCCCAGATTAGTCATTTCCTGAGCACCGAAGAGACAATTCTCTATTCGTCATGCTTTGATGCCAACGGGGGGCTGTTCGAAACACTGCTATCTTCTGAAGACGCGATTCTAAGTGATGAGCTCAATCATGCTTCGATCATCGACGGAATCCGATTGTGCAAAGCCAAACGCTTCCGATACAAAAACAACGACATGAGCGATCTTGAAGCAAAACTCCAAGAGGCAGACGCCGCCGGAGTACGCACAAAGCTAATATCCACCGACGGAGTCTTTTCGATGGATGGGACGATCGCCGACTTGAAGGGAATTTGTGATTTAGCCGAGCAATATGGTGCGATAGTTCATTTCGACGACTGTCACGCAACGGGGTTTCTTGGCAAGACGGGACGTGGCACGCACGAACATTGCGGTGTGGTCGATCGTATCGATTTGACCACCGGCACGCTTGGCAAAGCACTCGGCGGTGCCAGCGGTGGCTATACGAGCGGCCGCAAAGAATTCATCGAGTTACTCAGGCAGCGATCGCGTCCCTATTTGTTTTCCAACACCTTGCCACCCGCCATTGTCGGAGGTGCGATGAAGGCGATTGAGCTTGCCTCGACTAGTACGGTGTTACGCAACAAGCTTGAGTCCAACACACTCTGGTTCCGTGAGGCAATGACCTCGGCCCAATTTGAGATTCCACCAGGCACCCACCCCATCACGCCGATCATGCTAGGCGACGCGAAACTCGCCAGTCGTATGGCGGATCGATTACTTGATCTGGGAGTTTACGTGATCGGATTCTCGTTCCCCGTCGTGCCAGTAGGCAAAGCTCGTATTCGCGCACAAGTCTCGGCAGCTCATACTCGGGAAGACCTTGAATTTGCAGTCAAGCAATTCAGGCAGGCAAAACAAGAGCTTTTGTGAAGGCCTCTTTGCCACTTCTGCCTCCAATTACACTCGAATCGTCAAGTTCCACGATCCTGAAACCCCTTTTACAGGTTCCAATTTCGTCTCGCCTGCGCATAATGGGCGCAGCGGCCTAGGCTAGCTCTTGCCGTACGAAAAATCGGCAATTCCAGGAGGCTCAGGCAGATCGTGAAGAGAGGTCGCCGCCC
The DNA here is from genome assembly GCA_024278035.1 of Planctomycetota bacterium. The sequence continues at coordinate 2,910 of JAJRUA010000434.1, forward strand.
CCTACTGTGAAATTTGTGGTGTCCAAACGCCCCCCCGCTATGGGGATGACGTCTGGACACAGCAAGCGAGGCTGGTTGCTGCTCACCCGCCAAGTTAATCCACGCACAATTGTAGGCTAAGAGGTTGGTGCCATGCGAGAATTCAAACAAGTGGCTGTGATTATCGAAACTTCCTCGGCCTTTGGCCGAGGGCTGTTGGGGGGAGTGTCGCGATTTTATCGTGAAGGGAAAGCTTGGTCGGTCTACTTCAAGCCCTACAATTTAAGTGAAGCTCTTCCAACTTGGCTGCGTGGTTGGGAAGGGGATGGGATTTTAGCTCGTATTCCCAACCCAAGGACTGCCGAGGCCTTGATCGCGACGGGTCTACCGTTGATCGATTTGCGAGGAGGCGGCTTGCCCGCGGGATTACCGATCTTTGGAGTTGACAATCGCCTAATCGCGGAGAAGGCCTATCTCCATTTGCGAGAATGCAGGTTCGAGCACTTTGCTTTTGTCGGTGCGCCCAGTGGCCACTACTACTATGATGACGAGCGACGCGAAGGGTTTTGCGAAAGTGTCATGAAAGATGGCGGTGATTGTCATGTTTTCAAAAACCAAAGGGCTCGGGGCGAGAGTGGATGGGAGTCTCACCAAAGTGACCTTATCAAGTGGTTGGAAGATCTCCCTAAGCCGGTCGGTCTGATGTGTTGTCACGATGGTCGCGGCCAACAAGTTTTAGACGCTTGCCAACGAGCCGGCATTGGCGTGCCCGATGAGATTGCCGTGCTGGGAGTCGATAACGATGAGGTGTTGTGTCGATTTACCATCCCCTCACTCTCCAGCGTTTCTATCGATTCCGATCGAATTGGCTATGAAGCGGCGCGACTGCTCGACAACATGATGCACAATCGTAAGCAGGTCGATCCGCAGATGACCTTCGAGCCGGACGAAGTGATTATACGGCAAAGTACAGACGTCGTGGCTTGCGACGACCCTGAAGTTGCAGCGGCCATTCGCTTCATTCGCCAGCATGTTAGCCACCGTGTGACAGTGGATGATGTGCTCAAACACGTTCGTGTTTCTCGCGCCACGCTCTACAAAAGGTTCAAGCAAATTATCGGCAGGTCGCCGAAACAAGAAATTTTGCTTCTGCAAATGAAACATGCCAAAAAGCTGTTGCGCGCCACGGATAAACCGATCTATGAGATTGCCGAACAGCTTGGTTTTGATGAGGCGAAGTATTTCATTACGGTATTCCATAAGCATACCGGCTTCACACCGATGAAGTATCGTTTGGCTCAGTCGGACTGACACCAGAAGATTTTTTTGGCCTACTCGATGTGCAATCGCCTTTGGATTTCTTCGAGCGGGATCCCTTTCGTTTCGGGCACCATCGTCCCTACCCAAGCTAGCTGGAGGACCATCATGCCGCAGAAGAAAGCAAAGACGTACCCAGGCGCGAAGGTGGCAACCACACTCGGAAAAAACATGGTGAGAAGAGCGGCGAAAATCCAGTGCGTGCCACAGCCAAGTGAGTTCCCCATCGCACGATGTTCATTCGGGAAGATCTCAGAGATAAATACCCAAATGACTGCTCCTTGGCCGATGGCATGAGCAGCAATAAACGCAAAAATACATGCCGGCACCATGGCGTAAGTCTCGGTAAAGAAAGCCCAAGAGCAAAGCCCTAGGGAAGCGATGTAACCGAGTGAGCCAATCACCAGCAAAGTGCGACGCCCAAGCCGGTCGATGAGCGAGAGCCCTACCATGGTAAAGACAAGATTGGTGACCCCTATGCCAACCGACTGGAGCAAGGCGGCCCGTTCACCTAGTCCGGTCATCTCAAAAATACGTGGCGCAAAATAGAGCACCGCGTTAATTCCAGACAACTGGTTGAAGAATGCAATCAAAAAGGCGAGAAGAATTGGCGTAGAAAGACGCGAGGAAAAGAAGGCTCCGCCGGTCGCAGATTCTTCTGCTCTCGCAGCGACAACGATTTCCTCAGCCATCGCTTCGACTTCCTTTTCGGTTGCATCGCGATAAAGCAACGCCAGTACTTGCTTGCCGTCTGCCAGTCGATTCTGCATGCCCACGAGCCACCTTGGGCTCTCAGGGATGCGTAAGGAAAAGAGGGTGTAGGCCAAAGCGGGAACTGCTTCGACAGCAAGCATCCAGCGCCAGGCCTGCTCGCCAATTCCCTTGAGAAAAGCATTGGAAATGAACGCGAGTAATATGCCGGCCACTAGGTTGAGTTGGAACAGGCCAGTAAGACGCCCTCGGAGTTCCGGCGGCGAGATTTCAGCGATGTAGAGAGGCGCTACGACCGTAGAAACGCCCACCCCCACTCCGCCGATGAAACGGGCGAACATAAACGAGTAGACGTCGGTGGCCATGGCAGACCAAACAGCGGACACAAAATAAAACACACCTATCCAAAGCAAGGTGCTTTTCCGGCCCATTCGGTCGGTCGGAACACTTCCCGTCAGCGCTCCCAAAACAGTGCCCCACAGCGCCGCGCTCATCGCCATTCCGTGCATTCCAGGACTGAGGTCCCAGAGTGCTTGGATCGTTTGCTCAGCACCTGAAATAACGGCCGTATCGAAGCCAAAGAGAAAGCCCCCGAGCGCTGCAATCGCAGCGCTAGCAAGCAAGGTGTTCGATGCCTTCATGAGGATCCTAGCTGAAGAAAAGTGTTTAAGTCGTTTGTTCATCCGGAAGCATAAAAAATCGCCGCAGGCCGACCCCACGCAATGCAACACCGTTGTACACGCAGTCGGATAGGAGGCAAGCGGGGGGCACCTTGGCTTGTCCCAAGGTACTGTTCTCCAGGGGCTCTACTCATTTCAATAAAGACAAAATTGGAGTCTCAGAAAGCGAAAACTGGATTGTGGGGCCTGCAATGCAGAATAGTATGAATTAGAACGAGTAGAGTTCCTCTAATCCTCACACCCAATTCTTTCCTCCGGACCGGCCGTATACGAAGGAGGGCGATACAAGGGAGGGATGTACGAAAAACGGGCCGACTGCAGACATCACAAGACGGGCAGAGAGTCGTGTTGTATTAGTTTTCTGTTTCATTTTCAACTGTGGAGACAAGTCTGATGAAAGTTAAATTTTCAAATCGCTTTGTACCATGCGTGGCATTGCTAGGTGCCATGTTCATGATGGCGGAAGCCGCCAACGCGGCGCACATTCCTGTTACCCTCGAAGCCTCGACCACCGGAACTAATTGGGCCGGCGAATCAGCGGCGAATGCGATCAATGGTGCAGGGCTGGACGCATCTGAGCCTCCGCAGCATCAGGGAGCCGCCAACACGGGTGATTACTTCCAATTCTGGAACGATTCTGATGGCGCGATGGCTTTTAATTTTATCATGATGGATTTGGGTGGTGCTCAAGACGTCGGTTCAGTTCGATTCTGGAACATGAACGCACAGCCCTCGCGAGTAGGTCGCGGAGTCACCCAGTTCAACATTGCCTTCTCGACCACAGGCACTGCCCTCGCTGATTTTGGTGCCGCGCAGAGTTTTAACCCAGCTATTGCTCCGGGAGCTGATGGTTACACGGGAGAGCTTTTCTCGCTCACTCCAGCGACTGGAGCCACCTATGCTTTACTCACCTTTGGTGACGGCACCGAGCTTAGCAATGAAGGAACCTTTGGCGGCGACAACTTTGCCGGTTTCTCTGAGATTCAGCTTTATAGTGTAATCCCAGAGCCAACAACCCTCAGCCTGTTGGCCCTGTCGGGCTTGGCGATGGTCGGCGTTCGCCGCAGACGAGCTGTTGCTTAGTTAAGTAAATCGCTTTGACATTGAAGGCCCGCTACCTCTGTAGCGGGCCTTCGTTTTGTCTGCAGCTTTTGCCCGAAGGCCATTCGTCACCGTAGCTTAGAGGGGATCTTGGGTTTCAAGACCAAGGCTCCATATTGAACGAGAGACGTTTACGGCCCCCGTCTCCGGAAAAAATCCCGCCGCAGGCGGTGATAGCTCTGATGTTGCACCCTATCATCTACTCGTTTGAATCGAAACAAGAGAGAGAGGTTTTCAATGACTAAACAATTATCCTTGCTACAAACATCGCTGTTACTACTTTCCTTAACGCTAATCGTTGTTTCGCCAGCCGGGGCCCAGTCTACCTATTGGGTCTCGAAGACCGGCAGCGACACCAACGGCGGCACCAGCGCTGCAGATTCATTTTTGACGATCCAGCGAGGCGTTAGCGAACTGGCGGCTGGCGATACTTTGAATGTCCGGGCCGGTATTTATACCGACGATGGCGGCGCGAGCCCCTATGCCCCACCGGTCTTCAATGGCTGGATTGATTCGCAGCCTGCTTCCAGCAATGTTAGCGTCTACGCGAACGGGACTCCCGGCAACTTGATTACGATTCAAGCCGCACCAGGAGAGGAAGGCCAAGTGACGATTGACGGGGAGAACAACAGGGTGGGCATTCATTTGCAAAACAGCGATTACATCCGTATCCGAGGCTTTAATATCGTCAATAGCCGGACGCAGGGCATTGCTTCTTGGGGCCAGGCGGAAAATGAAGTTGCCGACCCCGCGAGGTTGAGTGTGGGGGTCGTGATTGAAAATAACAGCATCCAAGATACGAGAGGTAGGTTCGGAGACAACGTCTCCGCCCTCGCCATGTGGGGCAGCCAAGATTGGGTGGTGAGAAACAATTACATTAACTACGCCGAGGAACAAAATACCGATGGAACCTTCAATCGCTTAGGAAATGGCATCCAGTCGTATGGAGTGATCAATGCCTTGGTCGAGAATAACTACATCGAAAACGTAAACAGCGGGGTATTTTGGAAAGCCCACTTTATTACCGATCTGGCGACGCGAGGCTTGGTTTTTGAATCGGAAATTAGATACAACAAGATCCAAGCGACGGGGAGGCCGATACAGCTTCTCGGTGTTACGGAAGCAGGGGAAAACATTATCCGCAATAACATCCTGTATGGACAGGGAGGATTAAATGACGAGGCGGGTGTGCATGTAGCCATGTCTCAAGCTCCTGAAAACAGTGGCCCGGTACGTATTGAAAACAACCTCATCGACGGCGAAGGGAACAGTTTTTCTGAAGGTGTTTCCATCGATGCCTCTCGATATGTTTCTCTTTCAGGAAATATCATTATGCGTACGAAACGCGATGCCGTGTACTATGCTTGGTCTTCGGCAGCAGCGGACGGAAAATTGCCCGTTTTGAATGAATCGGATTACAACATCTATGATTCCAGCTTTCAGATCGATGCGGACCGATATAGTGGGGCGGACCAGCCTTTCTTCACCTTGAGTGCCTGGCAGGCAAAGCTTGCCTCGGAGGTCATGGCGCTGAATGTTGACAATCCTGATGGGAATAGCATCAGTCAAGATATGACGGGCTTTTTTGTCGATCTTGCGAACAAGGATTACCGGAACGTGCCAGGCTCGCCTGCCCTTGGGTTTATGCCAGACGGATCGAATGCAGGCCCCTACCAGACGGGCCATGAAGTCATCGGCCTGCTACCCAACTGGCCCATGTACACGCAGATCCCCGAGCCGACCTCCGCAGCCCTTTCCGTTCTTGCTGCGATGGGCTTGTTTGCCAGGAGGCATCGTCCGCGTCGCTTTTGAAACGAACGCATCGGCTTATTCAATGTAAAATCGAAAAATCACAGTCTCAAAAAATGAATCAGAAAAACGTAATGAGCAATAACGATAACACGCGGCGCACTTCAATGATTTTGATGGTTTTCACGAC
>JAJRUA010000435.1 GCA_024278035.1 Planctomycetota bacterium
ATAGCCACCGTGCAGCGGTGTTGACCATGCGACTCGGAATGCGGCGCCTGAGGGGCCAACCGACGATCTGGCCGCCAGGGCAATAACGCGAGCCGATGGCCACGTCCGCCTCTTCGAGGGCAGTGAGTAAGGCGGGCAATTGATCGGGCGGATGGCTCCAATCGGCGTCGAGCGTTGCGACGATGTCATAGCCGGCGTCGATCGCTCGTTGCATAGCAGCCAACGTTGCCGTGCCCAGTCCTAATTTCCCTTTGCGGTGAAGGACCGAAAGGCGTGTGTCGGTGGCGGCTCGCTCGTCGGCCCAACGGCCCGTGCCGTCGGGCGAGCTGTCGTCAACGATCAGCAGGTCCGCATCGGGCATCGCCGCCTGAATCGCATCGACGAGGGTCGGCAGATTTTCCGCCTCGTTGTAGGTGGCAATCGCGACAAGCGTGCGGGGCTGAGACATCGGGAATTAAGCGGTGGCTAGGGATCGATAGAAGTCGATCGAACGCTGGAGCCCTTCTTCAAGACGGGTCTTCGGCTCGTAGCCGAGCAGCGTTCTCGCACGGGTGATATCGGCAAGACTTTCACGTACGTCGCCTGCCCGGGCCTCTTCAAACAGGGGCTCAATATCCGTTTTGAGGGCACCATTGATAGCCGCGATGAGGTCCAAGAGCGAGGACTGTCGGCCACAGGCAACATTGATCGATTCGCCAACAGCTTCCGGTCGGTCCGCTGCAAGCAGATTGGCCTGTACCACGTCATCAATGAAAACAAAATCACGAGATTGAAGGCCGTCTCCGTAGACCGTTGGTCGCTCGTCGGCAAGCATTCGGCTAACAAAAATCGGAATCACAGCAGAGTATTCGCTGGCCGGGTCTTGCCTTGGGCCGTAAACATTAAAGTAACGGAGTGCCACGGTCTCCAGACCCAAGCTCTTCGTAAAGGCCTTGCAGTAAAATTCGCTGGCGATTTTTGCGGCGGCGTAAGGCGAAAGGGGGTCGAGCGTGTCGGTCTCTCGCTTAGAGACAACCGGTTGGTCGCCATAAGCGGCACTCGACGCAGCGATCACCACCCGACGCACTCCAGCGGCCTGAGCTGCCGAAAGGACGTTGACGGTTGCCGTCGCCGTTGCAGCATGAGAAGCGAGCGGATTCCGCACGCTTGCCGGCACCGAAGCGATGGCCGCCTCGTGGAAAACGACCTCAACTCCGCGGACCGCCTGCTGCATGACCTGCTCATCGCAAGCATCCGCTTCGAGGATTTCGACCTTGTCGCCCAGGTGCTCAAGATTGCTACGAAAGCCACTGCTAAAATTATCCAGCACTCGAACGTGGTCGCCCCGTTCAACGAGCGCCGTCGCGATATGGGAACCAATGAACCCAGCGCCACCAGTAACAAGATATTTTTTCATCGGGTCGTATACGTAGAATTATCGCAGGCGAGCGGTGGCGTAAGCCCCCCGATAAGTAGCGGTGAATACTTCCATCGGGGGGCTAACGCTCCACCGCTCGCCTTCTTGTGAATTAGCTGCGCCGCAAGTCCGAGAAGAGTTGGCCGTACTCCTCGACTCGGGCCTCCACCAATTCTAGCTCCTGTTCATCTTCTACGACGAGCAAATCCCCGGCTTCTTCGGGCGTTTTTTCTTCCTCTTGCTGTATTGCCTCCGAATCGATGAGGTTGAACCCGGTTCCCGGATCGGTGGATTCGAGGCTCGCCTCGACATCTTCAATCAAGCTCTCGACGGCTGGCGAGAGCGCTTCGAACAGGTTGCCAAAATCAAGCTCATGCCGGTTGGTGACTGTTACGCCTCCTGGCTGGAGGACCGCTTCAAGCCCCACAAACCGATCGAGTACGATCTCTTCTTCGTCAAAGGGCTCAGCAAAAGGATCGCCCGCAAGTAGCTCTTTTTCTTTTTCGGGGTCCGAAAAATCTGTCTCCAACTCCTCTTCCCGCGGTTCTTCAGGCGGAGAAGCTTCAGCGGGCACCTCGGGGCGTGTCGGAAAGGCGTAGGCAATGCACTGGTCTTCATCCAGTTCCGTCTCGTCGATCGGCTCAAGGCCGATCGACTCCGTTTCGATTTCGCAGGCCGGCTCGTAGGGAGGGGCTTGTTCTTCGATCTCGCTCAGGTCGTCCTCTTCAAGCAAACCAAACTCGACGGTCGCTTCCGACGAACTACCACCGCACGGATTGGCACCGCACGGATTGGCACACATCCCCGCGCACGATTCTTCTTCGTCGGTTTCCCGAAGCAATTCATGGGGCGATGCTAAAACCGGCAGCGCAACGTTCGGCGTGTGCCAGGGGGCAGGAAGTTGGTGCAGGTCGGACCAAGCCTCTTGGATCGACGCCCCTGTGATGCAATCCTCTTGTTTCTCTACCGCAAGCATAAGGGCTCGATCGCCCACTTGGTTGATGAGGCGTGGCAACCCTTCGCTCGCTTGAAAAATCGAATCGTAAGCATCGGGCGTGAAGAGCGTGTCGGGCTCTCCCCCGGCAGCCGCAATGTGGCTGCGGATGTAATGGATCGTCTCTTCCCGTGAGAGGGGCGACAAATAACAGCGTGCCGCGATTCGCTGGCTGAACGCTTCTAACTCAGGCGAACCGAACGTTTCGTCCAGCGTGCCTGTCCCTGCGAGTAGCAAGCGAAGACGAGGCTCGCCATGGACGGCTGCGTTTGCCATGAGGCGCAGTTCTTCCAGCAGCCGTGTAGGAAGCGTTTGGGCTTCGTCGATCAACAGAGCAATCGGGGCTGGGGTCGCGTTTGGGTCGAGGATCGTTTCGGAGAGGGCCAAACGAAGTTCGCCCTCATCGCGGCCCTGGTAGGGACCGTCGAGGCCGTGGAGGATGGCTTGTAGCAAAGCACGACGGGTACAAAGCTGCGTGCTGGCCAAACGGACCACTCGCATGGAATCTCCGAGGCTTGCTGCAATCACTTCAAGGAGCATCGTTTTGCCAATGCCTGCCGAGCCAAGCAGCAACGCGGGCCCCTCGCCCCGTTCGAGACAGGTTACGAGTCGCGTTCGCGCAGCCTCGGCTGAAGCCGACCCGAAGTAGCGATCCACCCGAGGTGCTGAAGGAAAGGCACGCTGCGAGGACGAAGGCAGGGGGGGGGCAAGTGACATGAAGGGCTTCCCTAAAGGGGGCAGGACTGAGAGGATTTTATTACACGGCCTCAAACGGTTGGGTACTCCAGTCTTTCTCGACCGCTGGAGGCTTCCAAAAAGGTTCGGGGATAGATTCTCATGGGGCTGACAACAACAGACGCTCGTCATCAGGATCGGCTCGCAGTTGTGGTCGGCTTAACCTTGACCGAAGAACGAAATCGTCGCGGCTTCTTACGGAAGTAAACATAAGTACACGTTAGCAATGCTGGCTATGCCTGGGACACCATTTTGTTTCGCATTAAAATCTGCGGCGTAAAGCAAGTCGAGGACGCGATTGCCATCGCCGAAGCGGGGGCCGATGCGCTGGGGATCAATTTTTATGCTGGTAGCCCCCGGTGCGCTACGGAGGAGGAAGCCACGGCAATCGCAGGTGCCTCCAAAGATCGGCTGCTGCTGGTCGGCGTCTTCGTCAATGAATTGCCAGCCCGGATTGTCCAGCTAGCCGAGATCGCTTCGCTTGATATCGTCCAATTACATGGCGACGAGCCGCCCGAGTTCCTTGGTGATTTACCCGAAGACCTGCTGGTCATCCGGGCGGTCCGAATGGGCGAATCGGGGCTCATCGAGACACAGCGTTATCTCGGACGCTGTAACACGCTCGGACGACTTCCTGACGCGGTGTTGGTGGACGCTGCTGCTGGCTCGGCTTACGGAGGAACGGGCCAAAAAGTTGATTGGGTGCGGCTAGCCGAAGAACGCCCGCGGTTGGGCGGTTTACCCCTAATTCTTGCCGGCGGACTGGGACCAAAGAATGTAGCCGAGGCAATCGAGGTGGTCCGCCCCGAGGGGGTGGATACCGCTTCCGGGGTCGAAAGGGCCCCTGGTGAAAAGGATTCGCGGCTCGTAGCACGCTTTGCTGCGGCAGCCGGAGAAGCCCTGAGGACTCACGGCACGGGCTCGTCCTAGCCGCAGGGGAGAGGCCTTGCTGGAAAGACCCCAGGCTTCCGCCTGTGGCTAGGAATCTATGGGATTGGGTTTCATTTATTCTCCGAAGAACTTGCTCCGAGAAGGGTTGAGTTTTATCCCGGTCGCACGATACAATCGGGCGGCTACTAATAGAGTAATTCGCTAGGGTGCGTCTTTTAGCAAGAGTCGCTTGCTTGATCCCCTTGGCCCAATGTCCGCCCCTGAAACCAAGGGGCCCCCCAATTGCAGGAAAAGAATATGGCGACGGTAGAAACAAAAAAATTGCCTTACAAAGTCGTTGATTGCACTCCCGAAGAGTTTGAGCGTCTGGCCGCTTTCGGTCGTAAAGAAATCAGCATTGCTGAGAACGAGATGCCAGGCCTGATGGCACTGCGCGAAAAGTACGGCAAAGAGAAGCCGCTCAAAGGGGCCCGAATTGCCGGTTGTTTGCACATGACCATCCAGACGGCGGTGTTGATCGAGACGCTCGCCGAACTGGGGGCCGAAGTGACTTGGTCGAGCTGCAATATCTTCAGCACCCAGGACCATGCCGCTTGTGCAATCGCCAAGGCAGGCTTCCCGGTCTACGCCTGGAAAGATGAGACCGACGAAGAGTTCGACTGGTGCATTGAGCAAACGCTTACGTTCCCTTCGGGCGAGCCGCTCAACTTGATCCTGGACGATGGCGGCGACCTAACGGGAATGGTCCACGACAAGTTCCCCGAGCTGCTTGATGGCATTCAAGGCCTCAGTGAAGAGACGACCGCCGGCATCCATCGGCTTGACGTTCTTGATCGCGAAGGCCGCCTCCGTATGCCGGCGATCAACGTCAACGACTCAGCAACGAAGAGCAAGTTTGACAATCTCTATGGTTGCCGTGAGTCACTGGCCGACGGCGTGAAGCGGGCGACCGACGTGATGCTTGCCGGCAAGGTGGCGGTCGTTTGTGGCTACGGCGATGTCGGAAAAGGTTGTGCCCACAGTTTGCAGCGTTATGGCTGCCGAGTGCTGGTCACGGAGATCGATCCGATCAACGCCCTTCAGGCGGCGATGGAAGGCTTTGAGGTTGTGACGATGGCCGAGGCCTGCAAGGAAGGGCGTCTGTTTGTCACCACCACGGGTAACAAGGACATCATCCTGGGCGAACACATGGTCCACATGGCCGAGGATGCGATTCTCTGCAACATCGGCCACTTCGATACGGAGATCGACATTGCTTGGCTCGAAGCCGAGGTTGCCGACGGTCGGGTGACAAAGCAAGAGATCAAGCCCGCCGATGTCGGTGCGGTTGATCGGTACACGTTCAAGGAATCGGGCCGTTCGATTCTTATCTTGGCTAAGGGCCGACTGGTGAATCTTGGCTGTGCGACGGGGCACCCTTCCTTCGTGATGAGCACCTCGTTCACGAACCAAGTACTCGCCCAACTTGAACTGTGGAACCACAGTGACAAGTACGAGAAGAAGGTTTACCGCTTGCCGAAGGAACTGGACGAAGAGGTCGCCCGACTCCACTTGGGCAAGCTTGGCGTGAAGCTCACGAAGCTGACCCAAGAACAAGCCGACTACATCGGTGTGCCGGTCGAAGGCCCCTACAAGTCGGATCACTATCGCTATTGATATTTAACTGTTATTTAGCCCCGGGTCAGTGACCCGGGGCTAATTGCGCAATCCAACCAACGGCCATCGGCACCTGCCGGTGGCCGTTCTTTGTTTATAGAATAGCGTTTCTCGATAATTCCTCCTTCCGCCCTTCCCCTTCTTCCCCTTGTAAAATGCCTCAAATCGAAGCCTTTCGTGGCGTCCGTTATGACCTTGGCCATGTCGGCAGCCTCTCCGACGTTGTCGCCCCGCCGTACGATGTGATCGACGACGAACTCCGGCAGTCGCTCGAAGCGGCCAATCCTCACAACGCCGTACGACTCATTTTGTCGCAGGACGAGCCGGGCGATGTTGCACCAGGTGAAGAGGGAGAGAACCGCTACACTCGCGCTGCGAAGCGGCTTAAAAGTTGGCGTGGGGAGGGGGTGCTGTTTCAAGAAAGCGACCCGGCTATCTATGTCTACCACCAACAGTACACCGAGCAAGGCACCGAATACACACGCCGAGGGTTCATGTGCCGAGTACGCCTTGAACGTTTTGGTGAGGGAAACGTCTTTCCCCATGAAGAGACCCACGGCGGAGCCAAGGCAGATCGGCTCAATTTATGGCGAGCTTGCAAGACGAACATGAGCCAAATCTTTGGGCTCTATCCGGACGATTCGAACGAAGCCCAGGCGTTGCTTGACAAAGCGATTGTGGGCGTGACGCCACTCGAAGCGACCGACCACCTGGGAGTCGTAAATCGCCTCTGGCCTGTGACCGATGTGGCCGTTGTTTCCGCCCTGCAAAAAGCAGTGGGGGGACTACCTGTCTACATTGCGGATGGCCACCATCGCTACGAAACGGCCTGCAACTACCGTGACGAGGTCGCTGCAAAATACGCAGAGAAGAACGGGGGCGCTGAATTGCCGTCGGACCACCCGGCCAATTTCGTGCTGATGATGTGCGTCTCGATGAGCGACACCGGCATGATCGTGTTGCCAACCCACCGGCTCTTCCGGGGCCTCCCCGAAATGTCTGCCGAGGAACTGGCCAGCAAGCTGGGCGATTGTTTTACTACTGAAGAGGCAGGCACAGGTCCTGCGGCGGCTTTGGCAGTTGGCGAGTTGATCGAAATCGAGGACCAGCAAGGAACGCTCGCCCTCTACACGGCCAAGGATCAGAGGTGGAGCCTCTGCCGTGTGACCGATGCGGGCCGGGCTCGCTTAGCCGAAATCGCCTCCGATCTATCGGACGACTGGCGCTCGCTCGGTGTGAGCTTGCTCCACCGTCTGATCGTTGAAGAACTCTTGGGATCGGGCAAGGCGGCTACGCCCAAGTACGTTCGAGCGATTGACGAAGTGGTCGCAGGCCTTGAGCAGGGCGACAGTGCAGGCCGCGATCTGACAGGCCAAGAGGGTTCGGGCGGGCGATTCGAGTTGGCCGCGATTGTCATGCCGGCATCGCTCGAAGACATTCGCCGGGTGTCGAACCATGGCGAACGAATGCCGGCCAAAAGCACCTACTTCTACCCGAAGGTGCTAAGCGGCCTCGTCTTCAACCCACTCGAATAAGCCCTCGGTACGCCGTTCCACGTGCAACGAACAGGTTGATTTGAGCAACAACGTGTTTCACGTGAAACAGGCAAACCGCGTCGATGGGGACGGTTGTTTCACGTGGAACGACGCTAGCGAGCCGTGGCGTCCCGCCCACGGAATGCTGCGCCGAGCGTAACCATTCCTAAAGCGTCAACTGCCGTTTCGCCATCGAAGCAAGGCTCCTACACTTCGCCTCCCCAACCCTTAGGGGCTCCTTTTTGTGGGGCCCTCCTTGCTTCGAGGACGAAGGCAGGGGCCGCTGTGGCGGGGACGACCCAGCTCACAAGCGTTGTTGATACGTTATTCCGCACTCCCAAATTCCCCAATCCGCATTCCCATGGGCCGCGTTCTTTGTATCGCTAATCAAAAAGGGGGCGTCGGCAAGACGACCACGGCAGTCAATGTCGCGGCCGGCTGCGCGATGGCAGGGCGACGGACACTGCTTGTGGATCTCGACCCTCAGTGCAATGCCACGGGGGCCGTCGGCGGCGAGCCAACTTCCCGTCACCCTCTGGTGGAACGCACTCCGCTCAGCGAAGCCATCACTCCGACCGGGGTAAAGAATCTGGAACTACTGCCCGGCAGCCGAAGCTTCCACGACGTCGATCATTTGGCCACTGCCGACAGCAGCGAATCGCGTCTCGTGGCTGACCATCTCTCGGCCAGCTTGAACGTCTACGACACGGTGCTGGTCGATTGCCCCCCGTCGCTCGGCACCCTCACAGAAACAGCCCTCGCCACGGCCGACGAAGTTCTCATGCCGCTTGAATGTGAGTACTTCGCGATGGAGGGGCTCACTCAGATGATTGATCTCATCAAGAGGGTGATGGCCCGAAAAAACTCCCGTTTGCAGTTCGGCGGAATCCTGCTAACTAAGCACGACCCGTCACTCGAACTCACGCACGAAGTCGAACGCGAGGTGCGGGATTTCTTTGGTGACATTGTTTTCCAGACCGTTATTCCCAGAGAAGTTGCCCTAGCCGAGGCCCCCAGCCACGGCCAGTCGATCATGGATTATGACCCCCGTTCACGCGGAGCGCGGGCCTACATCGAAATTTGTCAGGAGCTACTTGGCCATGTCTAATCAACGCCGTTTGGGTCGGGGCCTCGAAGCCCTTTTAGGTCGTTCACTCGACGAAGTCACCCCCCCCGTGCCCCAGGGCCAAGCCCCCATCGGACAGACGCCCACGGACTCTGCCGACGAGGACTTCCTGACGACCGACGACGAAGGGCAACGCTGGCTCGATCTTGGCGTGATCGAGCCGAACCCGTTCCAGCCTCGCAAGCAATTCGACGAAGTCGAGATCGCCGACCTAGCGGACAGCATCCGTGAACATGGCGTTCTCCAGTCGCTGGTTGTCCGTCGCCATGAGGGGCGGTACGAACTGGTCGCCGGTGAGCGACGGCTTCGCGCGGCCCAGGCGGCCGGTTGGCAGCGCGTGCCCGTTTCACTTCGTGACCTTACCGATCAGCAGACAGCAGAGCTGGCGATTGTTGAGAATGTTCAGCGGAAAGATCTCAACGCGATCGAAAAGGCGACCAGCTTCCAACGTTATTTGGATCAATACGACTGTACCCAAGAGGAACTTTCCAAGCGAGTTCATATCGATCGATCCACCATTGCGAACTTGATTCGGCTGCTGGAACTGCCCGAAGAGGTGAAGCAAATGGTCGTCACTGGCGAAATAGCACAGGGACACGCTCGGGCGATTCTGCCACTTCCGTCTGAAAAGCAGACCGAGTTTGCCCGCCAGATTCACCGAGAAGGCCTCTCAGTTCGCAAGACGGAGCAGGCCGTGAAGGAACAAATTCATGCTGCGGACGACGACCAGCTTCGTGTGATCGGAGCGGACGGTGTCAGTCGGCAGCCGACTTCGGCCCGTAATGCCTAAATCGCATCGCTCCAGACCGAGCTGCAAAAAGCCCTAGGAACGAAGGTCGAACTTCGCCAGTCTGCCAAGGGAAAGGGAAAAATCACGGTCCATTTCACCAGCAATGACGAGTTCGAGCGGCTTCGGACACTGCTCACGGCGGCCCCTGCCAATCAATCAGCGAACCAATCCACGGGCACCGAGTCGTAAGAAGGTCGTTGCCGTGGGGCGGTTTACCGTCTAAGATGGCAAACTTCGGGGCGTGGCGCAGCCTGGCAGCGCGGCTGTTTTGGGAACAGCAGGTCGCAGGTTCGAATCCTGTCGCCCCGACTTTTACAGTGTCATCCTTGCAGCGAGATGAAAATCGTTCGAGGGTTTTGCAATGTCATCCTATCTACAAGATTGACAATCGTTCGGAGGGGCGAGCGAGCCGAGGCGTCCCCGCCATCGGTGCCCCTTGCTCTCGATTTTCTCGCGCAGAGACGCAGGGGAAAAAACGTGACGCGATTCTCGCTGACATCGTTATGGGTGCTTGTCACCGTGTTGGCCGTTTGCTGCTGGATTTTCATCAATGTTTATCCACTCGGACAACTGATGGCATGGTTCCTACTAACGACCTACGTTGGATTTCTTACGATCTACCTAGTCGTCCCTGCCGAATGACCTGCCTTCTTTCGGAGTAGGCCTTTTCCTAACCGACGAGTCGTTCTCAATTGCAAGCTCTTGAAGTCAATTGACTCAAAACCTTGCAATTTGTGACGATGAAATGAAGCCGAAAAGACGACCAGAGCCGAATCAACGGCATCTTTTCCAGACGCAGTTCGAGCAGCTCTTGAACCAAAATCACCCGCTACTGGTGCTAGCAAGAAAGATTGACTGGGAGCGGTTCGATACGGCGTTGGCCGACTGTTACAGCCCGGACCAGGGGGCCCTGCCAAGGCGGTTTGCCTGTTGGTGGGGCTTCATTATCTCAAGCACGCGTTCAACGAATCGGACGAATCGGTTGGTGAGCGTTGGATCGAGAACCCCTATTGGCCGAGACACTGGCCACTGCCTTACGAGAGAAACATGTCACGCTATGCGAACTCTCCCGGGTGAATGTGGATACGACCGTACAAGAGAAGAACATCACCTACCCAGCCGACTTAGAACCGACCCAGGCATCGGGTAGAATTTTGTGCCAAACCGTTGGGGGCAGGCAACCTTTCGCAGGGGTCGCTAAAGTCCAAGGTTTTCTTGCATAGGATCGGAGCCTGACCCCTTTTCCGGTCAGGCTGCTAACGAAAACGCCCCGAATCGCGTAGCTCGGCTGTGAGAGTTTTGTATTCTCTTTTTTTGGCTTCAGGGAGGTCTCGCCAGTCGATGTCGTGGATTGCACCATGAATCG
>JAJRUA010000436.1 GCA_024278035.1 Planctomycetota bacterium
ACCGCGCCTCGGATCGAGCCTGTTCGCGATCGTTGACCGTGATCGCTTCAGCCAGTCGCCGGAGGGGCTCCTGGGCAGCATTGCGATACGCTTCGGCCATCAAATAGAGCGCCTGTCGGTGCTGTCGGTCCTCGGGATAACGGTCGATCGCTTCGGTGAGCGTGTTGATTGCCTCAATGTGCCTCTCTTCCTCGACCAGCAATCTTCCTAATTCAAACAGAGAATCTCGCCATTCAGGGCTAACCGGGGTCATATCGGTCCGCAGCAAATTATGCCGTAGAAGCTGTTCAGCTTTTGCATTCTTTCCTTGTAAGCGATAGGCACTCGCACATTTTAGTCTTGCCTGATAGGAAGAGCCATCATTGGGATGAAATTCCAGGCATTCTTGGAAGGCTTTGATCGCTGCCGCGGGTTGGTTTTGTGCTAGATGAGCCTCGCCCAACCGAAGCAATGCAAGCGCGTTGCGTAGCTCAGGCTCGTTGCGGAGATATCTGTCGATTACTCGTGAGGCACTGCTGTAACTTTGGCCTTTTAAGTAGGCATCGGACGCGTCCCAAAGGTCATCAACAAACTGCCGAGAGGCAAACCGAGCTTCGGCAAGTTGTTCATAGGCCATGCCGGCCTCACGCAATTTTTTCCGACCTTCGCGGAGAGCCACTGAGGCGAGGGAATCTCGAAGTTCTGCCTGGTGAATGTAATCATCGCCCCATTTCCGCAAGGTTTGAGCGCGCAAGGCGAGTTGCTGCTTTCTTGGAAATAAGGGCGTTAGTCGATTGGCTAAGGCAATCGCTTGATCGAAGTGCTTTGTGCGTAAAAAGAGTTGATGGGCTTCCTGTAGTCGCGATCGCACTTCGCTTAATGAAAGTAGGCTACTACGGTAAGCTGAGGGGTTTTCGAGCGAGTCGAGCGCTCGGCGGTAAGCTTCTAAAGCCTCTTGCGACTTCTTAGCTGCTTGGAGCAAATCACCTTCAGCAAGAGCGGCCGCAATGCCGGCGGGAGAAGTACCATGGCTACGTCGTAATTCGGCGTAGCGAGAAAGGGCTTCCTCATCTTGACCGGTTAGCTGGAGAATGCGCGCAAGATAATAATCACTTTCTCTGGAAATATCCGTCGAGAGTTTGTCGAGCCGACGTGCTTGCTTCAAGGCTTCGGTTGCTTGGGTGGCCAGTGGGCCGGGCCGTTTTCCTTTGGGGATCGCTTCAAGTTTTGCAACAAGCACCAAGCCTTCGACCAGTCGGCGACGCGCCACCTCAGCGCTTTCACCCGCCTTGTCGATCGAGGCCATTGCCTCATCGGTCTGACCGATTGCTGCCAAAGCTTCGGCACGTAACAGCATTGCCTTGGCTCGTTCTTCTTCCGCCATCGACTCGTCTTGAATCGCAAGGTCAAGCTGTGCGACGGCCTCGGCATAGCGTGGCTTGGGAGCATAGAAATAGGCTTCGGCAAGCAGATAGTGGGCGTGTGAGGTGCCTTCGGCTCCCGCTTCAAACGCTTCGAGAAGCACCTCCACTCCAGCCGAGAGCTGTCGGCTTTCGATTAGGCTTTTTCCAAGCAGATAAAGTCCCTCCGCTTCGCGGCCTTCAGGAAAACCAATCGTTCTTGCTTCGGAAAGATACTTCGAAGCGATGAAATACTCCGAGCGTTGCCGATCAGCCGACCAATGGCGATTCGCATCACGGCACTTGAGGGCTCCAAGCACAAACAGAGGGCCGCCGTACTCGCCAACAGAGAGGGTTTGCTCTTGCATCTGGGTGACGATCGCTTGAGCAAGTTCATCTTCACCGTCGTCGAGGGCCCGAAGGGCTTGCTCAATTGTTGCAACATCCGGCTGAACCGCGTAACTAGCCATGGTCAGCCAGCCGGCAATCGTCACGATTGAAATCAGAACGAACCCACCGCCAATCACCATCGTGCGCTGTGGGTTTCCTGCGGTCCAGGCGCGGGCGCGGGCTAACACCCCGCCGTTTGACGGTTCGTCTTCGGTTTCTTGTTCCGGTTTTTCTTGGGGGGATGCCATGATGGCCTCCATGCCATCTGGTCGGTGCCGCACAAGCGACGCGTATTAGCAGAGGAGGCTTTTACAAGCAGAGGCGGTCGCGTGTCAATCGCGCCGTGGAAGGACACGAGACAAGGGGTGCAGGCACTTACTTCTGGAGCATCCGGCTGTAGAGATTCTCGATAGGTAATTTTGGCGAGAGGTGGATTAAGATTCAACCAGTAGTTGGGGTATCTAGCTAAACAAGAAAGGAATCTACCATGGGAAAGGAATCCCAAATCGACCAGTTTGAGTTGTCTCCATTGGCCCACCAGAAGACGCAGGGGTTGCTGTCAATGCTGGCGGAAGGCGGTTTTGGAGATGGCGGTCGTCTGCCGAAGGCCACCGACTTTGCTACCATCGAGGAGTTCGGACATCGTAACCGTTCACACCCTGGTTGCAAATTGGCGTAGTCGGCTAGTGCTGCGTCATAGCTAAAAAAAGGGCTCTTCGCCGGAATCGGTGGGTGAAAATGACATCAAATTGACAACGGGACCTCAGCTCAGGCTCGTCAGAGGGCCATTTTCCGAAGACAGGGGCCCCCCCCTCGCATCAGCCCTCAGACGGCGGGGCGAAGGGCTGATGCGAGGGCGACGGCGGAGGGGCTAGCCAACTCTTTTATGTATACAAACGTCTATGTAATCCGTGCGTTTTGATCCCGTTGATGTTCTGATACTCACTTATAAGCACTCGTTAAACCACTGGAAATACCGTGTAAAGGATAGGTTGAATCCTCCAAATCGGCTGATATCCACCCACTGATTTTGGTGAGGAGGCCAAAGAAAGGAGAAGACGAACTCGGGCGGCGAGAGGCGTGGCCCCCGATAGCGGAGGTGGTAACGTTGCACGGACAATCGGCCCGCCGATTGGGCACGGGGCGATCCGGAGGGCATCGGGGGGCTTACGCCCCACCGCTCGCCATTTGCCATTTGCCGTCGAATGTAAGGGGAATGCTGCTACAGCGCTACGGAAAACTCTTCGGCTAAAAACTTTGCGGAAGCACCCCAGACGTCGGCGGCCGCGTCGTAGTTGACCTCCATCGGCTTGATTTCTTTGGGCGTCTTGACTCGGGGCGTCGAGTTGCTGTGGCGGTTCAGGGGAATCTGGGCACTCGGACCATCGACCAGTCGGCATTCAACCATCGGCGTCAATAAGAACTCGATCAAGGCGTGGCCAGCAACCGGGTTGGGCGAATCCTTGATGAGTGCGACCGTGTTAGGGATAAAGAGCGTGCCAAGCGCTTCGGTGTCCGATGCGTCTTTGGGTTGGTCGGGATAGATAATCATGACCGGCTGGCCCGATTCAACTTCAATCATCGCGTCGTCCGTGTCGGTGAGGCCCCATTTGAGTTTGCCACTGGCGACTTCTTGGGCGACCCGTTTGTTGCCAGAGAGGATGCGGCAGTTGCTTTTGACTCGCTTAAAAAATTTCTCGGCACGCTCGGTGCCCCACACCTCGAACAGGCAGGCGGCATGGGTAGCGGTCGTGCCGAACAACGGCTTGGCGATTCCGCAACGGTCGTACCACTGGGGATCGGTAAGGTCTTCAATCGATCGGGGATGTCTCGCTTCGGGAACCAAGTTCGTGTTGACCAGAATCACTCGTGCCCGTGCAGCAAAGCCGTGCCAGTCGTATTCGGGTGAACGAAACTCGGCGGGGTACTCTGCCGAGGCATCCAGGATTTGTTTCCTCAGGACCCCTTTCTTTTTGAGCCGCAAGGTTTGGAGGATTTCGTTATTCCAAAAAACATCGCACTGGGGGCGTTTCGCTTCGGCGATGAGGGCATTGGCCAGGCCAATCGTTTTGGTCGATTCCGTATCGTACTTCGCCCGGACTTTGATGCCTGTTTGGCGAGTGAAGGCGGCGAAGATCGGCTTCGAGAACTCTTCATCAAGGGCCGTGTAGACAACCACCTCCTCAGGAACGGGCGTCGTAGAGCCACAACCGACGGCGATGGCCAAAACGAGAAGTAAAAAATGGCGGATTGGGGAGAGTGTCATTGATTCGTTCGTGACGGCTGTGTTACGGTTGAGGGGAAGGTTGGCGAGCGGTGGGGCGTCAGCCCCCCGATAATAGGGCCTTCTTAGAAACAACTATTATCGGGGGGCTGACGCCCCACCGCTCGCCTGCTAGATAGAGTGGCAATCTCTTCAACTAGCGCCTAGCGTCTAATAACTCCAAGGCCCCTTCGTAATGCGTCTTCTGTTGCTTGGCTCGGGTGGTTACCACCCCAACGAACGCCGCCATACGGCGTGCCTGATGCTGCCTGAGCTGGGCCTGCTGATCGACGCCGGCACGGCGGCCTTTCGTGTGTCGCGGCACATCGCGACCGACACGCTTCATGTCGTTCTCACCCACGCTCATTTGGACCACACCGTAGGGCTCACCTACCTTTTTGGCCTGACCCATCAAGAAAAATCCGTTGAGATCGTCGTCCATGCCGCCCCTGAGGTGATCGATGCTGTGCAAAACCATTTGCTCGACAAGCGGCTCTTTCCGATCAACCCGGCATCGCGATTTGTGGAACTTGGCAAGAAATTGACGTTTTCCGGTGGGGTAAGTGTCATGACATTCCCGCTGGACCATCCGGGCGGTTCGCTAGGTTTGCGCGTCGAACAGGGAGGACAGTCTTTGGCTTATGTCACGGATACAAAACGTCTCTCACCCGAAGGGATCGAAGCGATTCGTGGCGTCGATTTACTACTGCACGAAGCTTACTCCGACGAATCCGAGCGGGACTTTTCTGAAATGACAGGCCACTCGACCGCCGAAGACGCTGCCCAGGCCGCAATGGACGCGGGCGTGGGGCGACTCCTGTTGATTCACCCTAATCCTCGCACTGAGAGCGAAGAAGTCGCCCAAGCCGAAGCAGCAGCGATCTTTCCCGGTGCCGCGTACGCCCACGACCAACAGGAAGTGGCTTTCTGAATGCGCAATCCGAAATCCCACTTCCGCATTCAGACAAACCCCCGCAGCTCTCGCCGCAAGGCACGGTGATAACTAAAGTGCTCCACCTCAATTCGATGGCGTGGCGTATCGAGATAACGAATCGATTTTTTTTGCACCGGATGTCGCTTGCGGTCGCGAAACGAGTCGAGGGCACCAGGGTTGGTGTCGCAAAGGGTCAAGTATTTTGCAACGAGCTTCGCCTGGGACTCGACAAGGCACCACTGTCCGCTGTCAGGCTGAATCATGCCGAGGACAAACAGGTCATCCCGCTCGGGATGAAAGACATTGAGATAAAGCTCGGGCCGACCACGATCGATATCCCCTTGCCAGTTAAGGTGTTTTACATCGATGAAGGGAAAAGAGAGCTTGTAGCCAGTGGCGTAGACGATCACGTCAAACGGCTCTTCCGTGCCATCGGTGAAACAGACCGTGTCGCCGTTTAGCCGTTCAATGTCAGGACGAATTTCAAGATCGCCATGCCGGAGCGCGTAAATAAGCTGCGAGTTGATGATCGGATGCGATTCGTAAAGCCGATGTGTTGGCTTGGGCAAGCCTGTACCTAGGCGGGTGCCGAGCATGAAGAAGTTGACGACCAGGGCAAACATTCGGCGTAGCCAAAGGGGAAACCGCCACCGAAGGAGCCGCTCGCCGCAAATGTCGATCGGCGTGCCGTGGAAAAACTTGGGCAAGAAGTGATAACCGCGCCGCAGGCTGAGCCGCGTTTGGCCAGCGTGGAGCGCACTCTCCACAGCAATGTCGCAGCCAGAGTTACCGCCGCCGACGACCAGCACCCGTTTCTCGGCAAGCACGTCTGGCCGCTTGTACTCGGCGGAGTGGAGCGTTTGGCCACCGAAGGTTCCTTTGTACTCGGGCCACAACGGGTCCCACACATGCCCGTTGGCGATCGCTAGGCGACCGTAATGGCGTTGTTCGCCTGAGGTGAGCGTGACGAGCCAACCTTCGCCATCGGCCATGGGCTCGGCTCGCTGCACGCCACAGCCAAACTCGATATGGTCCGTTAGTCCAAACTCTTGGGCGTAGCCGCGTACGTATTGGAGAACGAGCCGCTGGCCAGGAAACTCAGGCCAAGACTCGGGCATCGGATAGTCGTTGTACTGGGTAAGCAGCTTGGACGAGATCAAATGGGTCGATTCGTAGACGCTGCTGCAAGCGAGCGGTGAGTTCCAATTCCCACCGAGGTCGGCCTCTTGTTCGAGACAATCGACGAGCCGACCGGCGTCCAATAGGCTTTTGACCATAGCCAATCCGGACGTGCCGGCACCGATAACGCAGACGTGGTCGCAACGATCAAGAATCATGGTGGGAGTTGGCTCGTCTAGGAGTGCTAGGCAGGCGAGGATTCGAGGAGGACCCGCGTCCTCCAACATCTCGGGC
This sequence comes from Planctomycetota bacterium, assembly GCA_024278035.1. The sequence goes on from JAJRUA010000436.1 coordinate 6,380, forward strand.
CTTTAACCATGGGCCTATTCCTCGGTTTTTCGCCGGGATTTTCGTGCAATCCGCCTACCTAGCGGCTATGCTACAGGCAGTCTCCCTTGGCCGCAATCACGCAATGGTGGAGCCGTGCCTGAGTCGTCCAACAGCCGTTCTTCTATTGTCGCGCACAATGTACGCCGACTCATGGCCCGTGAAGGGCTGACTTACGAAGACGTAGGTAACCAAACGGGCCTTGATGCTCGCACACTGCGTGGCATCCTCTACGGCGCGAAGCGGCCTCATGCAAAAACCCTCCGCCGGTTGGCCGAAGGGCTCGGCGTGTCGGTCGATGAACTCTTTGCGGGGGACGAAACAGCCGCGATAGGTGAGTTCGATGCCGCCACCAACCCGGCAATACGCGAAACGATCGAAGCATCGCCCGAATTGTTTGAGGAATGGAACCCTCGCGATTTTGGCGAACTCGCCAGCCGTGTCGGCTCCGGCGGCCCCCTCACGCCGGAGGGCGTAGCCGAGTCGGCCCGACGCATGAACGTCAATCGACAAACGATCGGGCGTGCTCAATTTATCTTAGAAAGCGACCAAGCCGAAGCCCTACGGGTGGTGATCGATTCGATTTACGACCGGGTGAATCTGAGCGAGTAAGGAGTTGCCAGTTACTAGTTGAGAGGCATCCAGCCGAGAACTAGCGCCTAGCAACTAGCGCCTAGCAACCTTAGAATGGGGAACCTATTTCGTCCCCGTCCGTTGTCCAATGTTTCTATGACTGATTTCAATCCCGAACCGATCCAGTTGAAGAACCCGCGTACTGCGGCGGTGCTAGCGTGGCTGGTTCCTGGCTTGGGGCATTTGTACCAAGGACGCATGGCAAAGGGCCTGCTGTTCATGGTCTGCCTTGTGCCGATGTTTGTGTTTGGGTTTTATGTTGGTGGGGGCAAAGTGGTCTACGCATCGCCGCTTCCTCTGGCGCCCAATCCGGCAAGTTTTATCATGGATCGCTGGCCCTTCCTCTGCCAAGCAGGCATCGGTGCGGCCGCGATCCCCGCTCTTTGGGAACGGTCGCAATACCGAACGGGCGGAGCTCCTTCTTTCGGCGGAACCTTTTACCCCCCACGCACTGGCGCTGCCGCGGCAAGGGGCCCGAAGATCACCTCCCACGATACGGCCGGAAACGAAGTCTCCCATCCCGACGAGCTTGCTAAATGGCAATACGACTACGGTTTTTTCTTTGAGTTGGGGACCATCTATACCGCGATTGCCGGTTTGCTGAACGTGTTGGTTGTTTACGACGCCCATTCAGGGCCGTTGCACGTTTCGGAAAAGGAAAAATAAGTCCCGAGAAAAAAATCGCTTAGGCGAGCCGGGTGCGTAAGCTCACGGAGATGTCCCGCGAAACAGAAACGACCACCACTTCAGAAAACCTCCGGGACCTTACGCACCCGGCTCGCCAATGGCTTTGCGCGTTATTCCGTAATCCCAAATCCGCAATCCGAACTCAGGCACCTCCCATGCTACTAGCCGAAATCAACCGACTCCTCTTTGCCCCCCCCTTGTTGATCGGCGTGAGCTTGGTCTACGCCGCCACCCGGCATGAAGACTTCAAATCAATCCTTGCTCATGCGATGAGCTTTGCCGTTTGGTCAGCTTTGTTTATGGTCGTCGTCGGAGCGGTACTGGAACTCCTCGCCCTTTTCCAGTAAGACACTGCCTAGTAAGATGCCACTCAGATAAGATACCTTCAGTCGATAACAAGAGAGATCAAAGCAACGCGCCCGTAGCTCAACTGGATAGAGCACTGGTCTTCGAAACCAGGGGTTGCAGGTTCGAGTCCTGCCGGGCGCGCTCTTCTATAGAAGTATTTTTCTGACTTTCGTTGTTTTTTGAAATCGGTCGGGTATCGAATTCTGATCTTTATCTGTCCCAGCGATCGGGGTGCCTCAAGGTTTTGGGCGTGCAGAAAGATAAGGATGGCGCAGA
>JAJRUA010000437.1 GCA_024278035.1 Planctomycetota bacterium
ATCTTGCGGAGCCGCTCTATCTTGAACAACCTACTTGTTCTATTTTGAGCAGCCTACCTTAGTCGTCGCGATGGATGCTTGGTAGCTTGCCGCGGATTAAACACAACAACCAAAAAAGATATTTATTCATAGCTGCTCGAAAAGTTTCGGGCAGCATCACCAACACTCTGAAGCTTTGAAGGGGGACCACCGCGTGGCCTCAGTACTCGAACGCGTAACGGATATCGTCTCCGAACAACTTGGTGTCGACAAAGACAAGCTCACACCGGAAACCTCCTTTGTGAACGACCTAGGAGCCGACTCGCTCGACACGGTCGAGCTAGTGATGGAGCTTGAAGAAGAGTTCGATATCAACATTCCAGACGAAGCGGCAGAAAAGATCCAGACCGTTGGACAAGCTGTTGACTTCATCGACCAAAACTCTGGCAAAGGCTGATTGGCTTGCCATGAAACGTCGGGTAGTCGTAACCGGGGTAGGCGTTGTTACGTCGCTTAGTTCGCAGCTTGAGAAGCTTTGGAAAAAGGTTCTCGCAGGCGAAAGCGGTATCCATCCGCTGCGCGCTTTTGACGCTTCAGACCATAAGGTGAAGTTTGCTGGCGATATCCAGGACTTTTCAACCGAAGGTTACATCCCCAAACGCGAAATAAAACGGGTGGACTTGTTCACCCAGTTTGCGCTGGTTGCTGGGGCCGATGCGGTCGAAGACTCGGGGATCGACTTTTCTAAGTACGACCCTTTCCGCTCGGGCGTGATCATGGGCTCTGGCATTGGCGGGCTCAACGAAGTCGAGACGCAGGAAAAACGGCTCATTCTAAAAGGCCCCGACAAAGTGTCGGCGTTTACGATTCCCAAGCTTATGCTCAACGCGGCTAGCGGGCACCTTTCGATTCGCTTCGGGCTGCGAGGGCCCAACTACGCCGTAGCTACTGCTTGTGCTAGTGCGACCAATGCCATGGGCGATGCCTTCAAGGCAATTCGATACGACGAAGCCGACGTCATGATTACCGGGGGCACCGAAGCGGCGGTCACGCCGATCGGAATTAGCGGCTTTGCCAATATGAAAGCCCTCTCGACGCGCCACGATAACCCTGCTGGAGCAAGTCGACCTTTCGATGCCGACCGCGATGGATTTGTTCTCTCGGAGGGTGCCGGCATTTTGATGTTTGAAGAATTGGAGCACGCCCAAGCTCGCGGTGCAAAAATCTACGGCGAGATACTCGGCTATGGCACGAGTGCCGATGCGGGCCACATCACCCAACCCGATGCCGAGGGGAGCGGCGCAGCCCGTGCGATGAGCGAAGCGATACGCAACGCAAAACTCAACCCTGAAGACATCGGCTACATCAACGCCCATGGCACGAGCACTCCGCTTGGCGATAAGGCCGAGACAACCGCCATGAAGCGGGTATTTGGAAACTGGGCTCATAAGCTGAGCATTTCTAGTACGAAGAGCCAGCTGGGGCATCTGCTGGGTGCTAGCGGGGGCGTCGAAATGATTCTGAGTTTACTGGCGCTGCGTGACCAAACGATTCCGCCCACAATCAATTACGAAACCCCCGACCCGGATTGCGATTTGGACTACACGCCGAATACGCCTCGGGAGCGGAAGCTCCAGCATATCATGAGCAATAGCTTTGGATTTGGCGGGCACAACGCCTCGATTATTGCTGGGCAGTTTGCTTAGGGCCATTTCTGTTCTTGTATTGGCTGCTAGCAGGTTCTTTTTTTGCTAGTCGACGAGAGCCAAAGGCGCGATCACCTCAGAGTTTCCGGACCGCGTGGCGGTTCTGGCTATATGGGCTGAAATTGCAGTGGGGGTGTGGCTGCTCCGGCCTTGTGGTTCTCTGGGACGCTTTCTATACTCGCCGCCCCTCAAAAGGAACTTTCCCCACTAGGAGAAATCCGATGCTCCTTCGCATCGCTGCGATTGCCCTGCTCTGTCAACTGACTTTACCACTCGCTCGCGCGCAGCCGGCAACTTCTGGCGCTGCCATGGTTCGGCCTGGCGCAACGGGTTGGCGTGCGCCGCAAGGCAATTCGGCACGTCCTCGCTATGTCCCAACCGCCGTCCAAACCGCCAGCAACTCGGCGCAATCCCCCGGCAACTCGGCCACGAGTCCGGTGACGCCAACCACCGGCAGCTCGAGCCCCGCGACTCCGGCGCCTGGAAATCGCCCTACACGGGCCCAAGTGACCAAAGGCAACAACACGCTGCCGAACGAACATGGTCAGGTTTGGCGAGAGTACGACATTAGCCCTTACACACTTCGAATCCAGGACACGAACCACCCTGAACAGACCATTGTCGACTGGATTCTCCGCGAAACGGGTTACGAGGCCTGGCACTCCACGCCGGTGCTTCTGAGTGCCGACAAGCGAGTGCTGCGTGTCTATCACACGCCCCAGATGCAAGCCGTGGTGGCCGATATCGTCGACCGCTTTGTGAATAATCAAGCCGAGAATCATGGATTTGGCCTGCGAATTGTCACGATCCGAAATCCTAACTGGCGAGCCCGTGCGCTGCCGCTAATGACGCCGCTCTCGGTCCAGTCGCCAGGCGTGCAAGGATGGTTGTTAGCCAAGGAAGATGCCGCGCTTTTGATGTCTGAGCTGCGACGTCGGACCGACTACCGCGAGCATAATCCCCCGCACCAAATGGCCAGGAATGGCCAGTCGCTTGTCATTTCTTCGATGAAGACTCGCTCATACACCAAGGGCATTGTACGTACCGACCAAACCTGGCCCGGCTACCAACCAGAGCTAGGCCAGCTTGACGAAGGTTTTTCGTTGGAGTTTAGTCCGCTGTTGGCTTTGGATACGCGAACCGTCGATGCGGTTGTGAAAGTCCGATTGGCTCAAGTTGAAAAAATGATTTCGGTGAAACTAGAAGTTCCCTCGTCGATCGCGCCGAACCAACGAGCCGAATGCCAGGTGCCTCAGATGACGATGGTCGAGCTGCACGAGCGATTCCGCTGGCCTACCGATCATGTGTTGCTGCTGAGCATGGGCGTGGTCGCTACGCCTGGCCCGAGAAAGCCAAATCTCTTGACCGATGCACTGCCGCTGCCGAAGTCGGCCCCTCGAGCCGACGCGTTGCTCTTTATTGAAAGCCGAGGTCCGGTTGCCCCGTCGCATCCAGGGGGCACATGTACGCCCCTGACGACGAGTCGGCAAAATCATACGTACCATGGGCGGTATTGAAAGAAGGCGGATAGCTAGCCGAGATCGGAGACCTGCGGTACGATTGGGCTAGCCATGCAACAAGCTCCCTACACAACCGGATACCTCGCCCGAAGCCTATGCGGTGCAGCTTGAGTTGCTTCGTCGGTTGTCGCCAAACCAACGTCTAAGCAAAGCCTTTGCGCTTGATTAAGCGGTGACAAAGCACTAGTTTGCCAATATTAGACCTGGCCAGTTTACGTTCTTCAAGATCGCCAAGTCGGCTTACGACGCCGCGCCTTCGGATGCCGCGCAAGACGACTCTCATC
>JAJRUA010000438.1 GCA_024278035.1 Planctomycetota bacterium
GCATAGGTCCCCTCGTTACTCAATCCACTGGAATCGATTGCGGTGGTGCCGGTGGTTTCGTCGAGCTTCCAGTGGACAAGTAGGCCGTAGATTTCGGCGACTTCGCTGGCGGAAAGAGTCCGATTGTAAATACGGGCATCGTCAATCAACCCATCAAAAGGTCGCCCTCCGACCTGGGAATCTCCCAGGGTAACGGTATGGTTTGAGTTTCCCACGATCGCTCCACCAACAGGGTGTACCGTTGAAGCAATCAATTGACCATCCAAATACAACCGCATCGTGGTGCCATCGTACGTTCCTGCCACGTGATGCCAGGTGCCCGAATTGATAACCCCTGCTGCTTGGACGCTACTCCAGGTGCCGCCGATGACAAGGCGGAAATCGAGCATGCCGGAATCATCGGCCGTCAGCCCCCAACTTTGTCCCGCAGCACCATTATTACCCTGCGATTTCATGATAATGCGGCCTTCATGAAGTGGGTCTTCTTGGCGAATCCATGCGGCAAGCGTCAGCTCGGTACCTGTGACATCAAAATTGCCCGCATCGATGCGATCCACACCGTCGGTCGTTTCAAAATCGAGAGCCCCGCCTCGGACGCCCTCGCTTGACCATGTGGGGCTACCAGAGAAGGTGCCATCGCGTCCCAGGCCAGACGAATCGGCAGCGGTCGTGCCTCTAGTTTCGTCGAGCTTCCAATGGCCAACTAAACCCTCATAAATTACTGCGATCTCTGTTGCACTGAGCACACGGCGGTAGATTTGCACATCATCGAGCGAGCCTGCCACGATTTGGTCAGGATTAAAACACCCGCCTAGGCAATCTTGCTCTTGGCCGAGAAGCAATCCTCCCGGGTCGATGGCAAGCGGCACACCTATCGGTCCAGGCATGACCCCGCTACTGACTAACTGTCCGTTGCGATACAAGATGGCCGTGTTGGTGTCGCCATCCCAGGTCCAAACAAAATGGTGCCACTCGTTATCGGCCACGGAGGGAATCGCCACGTTCCTCCAGGCGTTGTCTTTGAAGAGCCGTAGATTAGTGCTGTTGGTAAAATAAATGAGGAACGCATTAAATTCTCCGGAATTTGCCCCTCCGAGGACACCGGCTCTTCCCGTACGCGTCGTTTTGATCCAGAAGGCGACCGAGGCATCCATCGCGCCGTCGAGCACTGTGTTGGGCAGATCGATCCGGTCATCGGTATCCGCCATGTTCAGCTCGGCAGCCTTACCGCGAATACCTGCCACGCCTAAAGTCGGGCCGTTGACGTAGGTACCGTTGTTCCCATTGCCTGAGGAATCGGCAGCGACGGTGCCGCTCGTTTCATCAAGCCTATAGTGAGCCTCGACATCGGTTGCCGCGAACACTAGATTGCTTGACGAATGGATCGCCAGCAACAGGCACGCAAGCAGGCCGATGCGAGTTCGTTTCGATGACATGGTTTGTGCGCCAGACCGCGGCTACCGCTCGCGGTTACAAAAAAAAGAGGTAATAACCGCGAGCGGCAGCCGCGGACCCGAAAAGAATAGGTTGGCCCACGAGCCCCCTTCGCTAGATCCGGTATTCAACCAGCCGTCTCTACCCTGGTTTGCCCCGGGGTTCTTGCGGTTGTAGGGAATATCGGGAAAAACGGTCCCGGCCATTTGCCTTCGGAGGGGCCGTAGATCAGACTGGGGGGCTTGGCCTTGTTTTGGGCCTTTCTGTGTCCGTGCCAGGATGGCACGGCTATAGCCCTCCCTCCCCTCCCTCCCTCCTTCGATATGTCTTCGATTCAACGTATTCTTGTTACCGGCGGTGCCGGGTTCCTTGGCTCGCACCTTTGTGATCGCCTGATCGAGCAGGGGCACGATGTCATCTGCCTTGATAACTTCTTCACTTCGCAGAAGTCGAACGTTGTTCATCTGCTTGACAAGCCGAACTTTGAGCTGATTCGCCACGACGTGACGCACCCGCTTTGGCTGGAAGTCGATCAGATTTATAATCTCGCTTGCCCTGCCGCACCGGGCCACTACCAGTACAACCCGATCAAGACGATGAAGACCTCTGTCATGGGGGCCATCAACGTGCTCGGCATGGCCAAGCGTTGCCGGGCGAAGGTTTTGCAAGCCTCGACGAGCGAAGTCTACGGCGATCCGGAAGTTCATCCGCAGCCCGAAAGCTATCGGGGTTGTGTCAATCCGATCGGCCCGCGTGCCTGTTACGACGAAGGCAAACGGGCTGCCGAAACCCTGTTCATGGATTACAGCCGGCATAACAACGTGAATGTCCGCTTAGTTCGGATTTTCAACACCTACGGCCCACGGATGCACCCGTTCGACGGGCGTGTTGTCTCGAACTTTATCCGCCAAGCCTTGCATGGCGAAGACATTACGATCTTCGGCGACGGAAGCCAGACCCGTTCGTTCTGTTATCGGGATGACTTGATCGAAGGAATGATTCGTATGATGAACGGCCCCGATGATTTTGTTGGTCCCGTGAACATTGGCAACCCGGGTGAGTTCACCATACTTGAGCTAGC
>JAJRUA010000439.1 GCA_024278035.1 Planctomycetota bacterium
GCCCCCCCAACCGGTGCTCATTGTTGCCGACGGTATTGTTGCCGACGATGTGGTGCCGGAAAGAAGGCCCGTCTCGCGTTACTCCGCCTTGGCTCAGCAAGCTCAGGAGAACTTCCACCCCGTCATGGATGCTGAGGTGGATGCGGTTCGGTCCCGACTCGCCCAGCGTGTCGTGGCGGTTGAGCGACGTTTGAACCCGACAAGCAGTTTTGGAGCTGCATGGCTCGATTACCTAAAATGGTCCGGTATTCAAGATCAACTCACGCCAGGAGCCAAGGCAAATCTTGTTGCGGCTCGCCAAACACTGGCGATGCTTGGCTCGGGAGCCGAAGGGCTGGAATTGCCCGAACTCCAAGCCACTGCTGACGTGCTCGAGGAATACATCGGGCTCGCATCGTTTGCTAGCGTCGCGGACCAAAAGAAGGTATTCGACAAACAGGCCCAATTGCTGGCGACGTTCCTTGAAAAGGGATCGCTCGACAATGCGAAAACTAGTTACGAAGTCGAACGCCGGATCGCCCTGTTTGAGAAGGCTGGCCGTGGCGGGGCGCTAGTGGCAATAGCTCGCCAAGAGAACAACCGGCCCAACTTGCTGTTTGAGGTCGAGGCGTCCTTATTGAGTCGCGTTGCTAACCGCCCGATTAACCAATGTACGGCCATCGACGATTCTATTCTTGGCACCAAAATCAATGGCACGGGAGCCACAACCGGTTACCTTAGCGTGCGAACACTCCCCGCGATGGGCCATGCGCGGCTTGCTTTTAACTTGAACGGTACTACGCAAACGCAAACACGGGGTATCAACGGTCCCGTCGCCATTCGTACGGCAGGCAGCACGAGTTTCACGGCTCAAAAAATTGTTGAGCTAAGCGACCAATCGTTCCGACTTTTGCCGGCATCGGCCAGTGCAAGAACCGCCTCACGGACCCTGGGCGTATCAAAAATTGGGGGCGGCATAGGTAAGCGGCTCGTTAAACGGGTTGCTGAAAAGAAAATCGCGGAGAAGCAAGGCCAAGCCAACGCCATTGCTTCGAGCCGTGCCGAAGGACGTATTGCCACGAATCTTAACGCCGAATTAGAAGGAAAAATCCGCGATGCCCGGCGCCGTTACGACGAGAAACTGACAAAGCCGCTACGGCGTCGTCGGGCCTCGCCTGAGCGAATGGATTACCACACGACATCCGATCGCCTGTACGTCGCGGCCGTGCAAGCGGGCCCCGGGCAACTGGCCGCCTCGGGCCCTGCGCCACCGGCACCCACCGGGGATTTGTCGGCCCGTATCCACCAGTCCGCCGTGAATAACCTGTTAGCCGCCTTTTTGGGCGGGGCAACGCTTGAACGAAAGTCACAAGACGAAGACGCCAAGCTCATTGGCCGAGTGACTCCCCCTTGGTTGGTACCCGAAGAAACGCCGACGCTTGCACCGCGCGAAGAGATGGACTTCAAGCCATGGTCACTCCGGTTCCGTAAAGGCAGGCCAATCTCTTTTGTCTTCTCCGAGGGAAAAATGACCCTCTCGATCCATGCGGCTCGAATCACGGTGGAAGAAGAGAAGTACGACGGTTGGGATTTGGTCCTCGTCTTTAAGCCGGAGAGAGTCGAGGGACGATGGAAACTGGTTCGGCAAGGCGAAGTCGATGTCCTCCCGACGGCGTTCGACCCAACCTCGGGCAAGAAGATTCCTAGCCGAAAGGTCGCGCTCCGGAGCAATTTAGCCAAAGCACTCAACAAGCCAGGAGATCGGCTCCCGCAATCGATTCGGATCGACCCGATCGACTTGAAGCCGGGCGCTTCGATCGACCTGCTATCAATGCAAGGGTTGCAATTCGAGAACGGCTGGGCCTCGACCAGTTGGCTAGCAGAGTAGATACCCTATTAGCCCCCGGTCAATTTTTAGCCCCGGGTCAGTGCCCCAGGGCTAATCGGCGTGGCTTTGTTCTTATCGCAATTTTCTCTTCATGGTGGCGATGCTAGCACCAGGACCAAAATCCCCTCCCTTTTTGTCAAGGTTTGCCGGTTAGGCAGACGATGACACCTCTGCTGATTGCTCTAGCTTGAGGTCTGTGGCTGCGTTTGCGGTTTGGACTATTTGCCAGAGCGCTGCCCGGGGGGGCATTGGCATTAACCCAGTTCCTTAGGTTCGGGTCCGTTTCGTAGCGTCTGGAAGGCTCCAGGCGCATCGGGGCTCGAAGGATACGCATAACACCTCCCCCCACCGGGATGCTCGCCATGGATAGGCAAACTCGTTCGTGTTGGTCCGTCGTACTCGCCGTCGTAATTTTTGCGACCGGCTGTGCACCAACACAACCCTTCTACTTCATGGAAGATGGCGACCTCTCCCATTACGTGGATGTCGCCACGGAAATTGAGTACCCGGATATCGAAGAAGGCTCACTCGCCGAAGTGACCGGCGCGTTACCGCCGCTGACCCTTCGCAATTCGAGTGACTACGAGATGTGGGATGTGACGCTCGAAGAAGTGACCCGCATTACGCTCACCAACAGTCAGGTAATGCGTCAGCTCGGCGGTACGGTCGCCGAAAGTGCGCCGGAGACGCTTTCTCGCAACCTTATCAATAGCGTCGCCGTGACGACGACTTACGACCCCGCCTTGGTCGAAACGGCCACCGGCACGGCCAGCAACTCGCAGTTCAATGGCACAGGAGTTGAAGCGGCACTTTCAGAGTTTGACGCACAGCTTGACTCAAGTGTTTCGTGGTCGCGCAACGATCGCCCCCAGAATGTCTCGGCCGCGGTCGCCTTCTTCCAGCCAACGAGCCTGAATCAGGACTTGGGAAACTTTAATCTTGGTGTAACCAAAACGGCAGCGACCGGCACGCAGTTCGCCTTCCGTAATAACACCGCCTACGATTTCAGCAATGCCGGAGGTCGGGCTTCTCCGAGTGGGTGGAACACAAACTTTGAGATGTTTATCAACCAGCCTCTCTTGCAGGGAGCCGGTGCTCAGTATAACCGCATCGCTGGCCCACAGACTTTCGATTCTTACGCTCAGGGAGGCGTGAACCCGTTCGACGGCGTGGTGCTTGCCCGTATCCGAACGGATCAGACACTGGCGGATTTCGAAGGGGGCGTGCGGAACGTGATGCGTGACGTGGAATCGGCCTACTGGAGTCTTTACTTCGCATACCGTGACTTGGAAGCCCGGAAAATGGGTCGTGACTCAGCGCTCGAAACGTGGAAAAAAGTCGCCGCACTCTACCGTGAAGGGGCCCGAGGCGGCTCTGCCGACCGCGAAGCCCAGTCGCGATCCCAGTACTTCCAGTTCAAGGCACAAGTCGAGCAGGGCCTTACCGCCCTCTACGCGGCGGAGAATCGCTTGAGATACATCATGGGTCTCTCGGTAAGCGATGGGCGGCTGATTCGTCCTTCTGACGAGCCGACGACCGCCATGCTCTCCTTCGATTGGTCGGCGATCCACAGCGAGGCAATGGTACGCCGTGTCGAGGTTCGCAAACAGAAATGGGAAATCAAACGACGTGAACTAGAGTTGATCGCTGCACGGAATGGCCTGCTGCCCCGACTCGACGGGTTCGGCACCTATCGCTGGCTTGGCGGGGGCGATCGTTTGTTCCAAAACAACCCTGCACCAGGAACTCCTGCGTTCGGAACCAACACAGGGGCGTTCGATGTGCTGACGGACGGCAATTACCAAGAATGGGAATTGGGGCTTCGGTTTAGCTTGCCGATCGGTTATCGGCGTGAGCTTTCGACGATCCGGCATCATCAACTTTTGCTGGCTCGTGACCGGGCGTTGCTGCAAGACTTGGAGCTTGAAATCTCGCACCAAATGGGCGATGCCATTCGAGACCTGGACCTCAACTACGGGCTCACTGAAACCAACTTCAACCGACGTGCTGCCTCCGAACGAGAGGTCGAGGCGGTGCAAGCGCAATACGACGCAAACCGAGTGACGCTCGACCTGCTGCTCGACGCCCAGCGGCGACGGAGCGAAGCGGAGACGGCCTACTACCGCTCGCTTGTGGATTACAACCTGGCGATCATCGACGTGCATTACCGCAAGGGTTCGCTACTGGATTACAACGGCGTTTACTTGGCCGAGGGCCCTTGGCCCGGCAAGGCGTACTTCGACGCAATGCGTCGTGCTCGTAAGCGGGATGCCAGCGTTTATCTCGACTACGGTTTCACGCGTCCTGGCGTCATCAGCCGTGGCCCCCATGCCCAGCGGATGAATCCATCGGCGTCGGTGGAGAACTTCCAAGAGGGAGTGCCAACCCCCGCGTTCGAAGGCGAGGTTTATTATGGTTCGCCGGAAGAAGCCGAGCTAGTTCAGCCACTTCCTGCGGGGGAACCGTTGGGTCAATTGAAGGGCCAACCCGGGGAAACGTTATTTGCTCCACCTGCGACGGTTGCGGGTTCTCATTTAGAGGCTCCCATGGTGATGCCCGTTGGTTATGATGGGCCAGATGAACGCCAGGGTAAGATGCAGGTTGCTTCTGTCTCACCGGCGTATGCCATGACACCCGCCAGCTCGAATCGTGCCACCGCCGATGAATATCCAACGAGTCACGCGTCTTTTGAAGCTCGTGCAAACGCTCCTGGCGGCGTCGGGACGCGACGCTGATAGCTTGGCCCAGGAGTCTGGCATCAGCCGGCGGACCCTTCTGCGGGATGTCGAATCGCTTCGAGCGGCAGGGGTTCCGATTGATTTTGATCGGCGTGATCGACGCTATCGGATTGATAACTCGCATTTCTTGCCTCCGACCAATCTCACACTCGACGAAGCGCTCTGGCTGCTGATGGCTGCCGAGCAATCGTCGAACATCGGCCCTGCTTCAGGCAATATCGCCGCCCGGCAGGCCGTTGCAAAAATCGAAGCAAGCCTTCCCGGCCCGTTGCGAGACCAGCTTCGTGAAATATCGGAGCGCGTTCGCATCAAGCCCCCTGCGGTCAATCCGCTTGACCATCACGAAGAGGCTTACCGTATCCTGCTTGATGCCAGCGCTGAGGGCCGTGAGGTACGTATCAAGTACGAGAGCCTGACGGAGTGTGATCAAATCTCGACGATCTTGCGCCCTTATCAGTTGCTCTTTCATTCTCGTAGCTGGTACGCCATCGGCAAATCAAGCCTTCACCGCGAAGTGCGGACGTTTAATGTTGGACGTGTAAGCAGCGCAAAGCCTCTGAGCAAGATGTTCAACGTACCAAAAACGTTCAGCCTTCAAAAACACCTGGGCAACGCCTGGGGAATCATGTCCGAGGAGGGCCCCGACCATGAGGTCCACCTCCGGTTTTCACCCTTGGTAGCCAAGAACGTGTCGGAAGTACTGTGGCATCCGACGCAGAGCTACGAGTTTGCCAAGAACGGTTCACTCGACTATTACGCCACCGTCTCAGGATTGTACGAAATTGTTTGGTGGGTGCTCGGTTATGGAGATCAAGTGGAAGTGATCGGACCGGCTAGGTTACGCTCGCTAGTGGCTCGGCGGTTGCGGACAGCAGCCGAGCAATACGATGCGGAATGTGAGGGGGAGCCTGCACGAGCCCGGATGGCTCGGCTATAGTCGATCTCCATGTTCTTTACGTTTGATGGAATGGATGGTGTTGGCAAAAGTACCCAGATGGGGCTCTTTTGTGATTGGCTTGCAGAACGAGGCGAGCGGGTGGTGACTTGCCGCGATCCGGGCAGCACGCCCTTGGGCGAGACCCTCCGCGAAGTGCTCCTGCACAGTGGCCCCGATCGGCCGATTGGTCCGATGGCCGAGATGCTGCTCTACATGGCATCCCGCGCGCAGTTGGTCGAAGAAGTCATTCGGCCCGCGTTGGCCGACGGGGCTGTGGTGGTTTCCGATCGGTTTCTCTTGGCAAACGTCGTTTACCAAGCTCACGCCGGCGGGCTCGACCGTGAGGCCGTGCTAAGTGTCGGAGTCACAGCCGTTGGTGAAATCAGGCCAGACCATACGTTTGTGCTGGATCTCGATCCCACTTTGGCCGACCAAAGACGCGAGGGCGAGCCCGATCGCATGGAAAGCCGTAGCAATGCTTATCGCGAACGACTCCGCGCCGGGTTCCTCGCCGAAGCCGAGCGTGATCCGGAGGCGATCACCCTCTTCGACGCCGCCGGTTCGATAGATGCGATTCAGCAGAACATTCGTGATGCAGCGAGTCGGTTTTTTTCAACCGAGTGAGCAGATTGGCGCTAGCCACCGGCTTTATTTGAGAGTGCGTGGCTCTCGGATCACCTCTCCGTCCGGCGACTTGCGACCTTGTCGATAACGAGCAACCCAACAAAACAAACGATGGCAAGGGCCAGGCAGATCCCCACTTCGCGGCTCCACGTTTCAGGCCAAAGGGGCTCAAAAACTTTCTTCTTGAACTCTTCGACTTCGGGCGTTGTATCGACTTGTAGCGGCCAAACACGGTAGAGCGAACCGATCATGAACCCACACAGCACCGCCATCGTTGGGGTCCAATAGCGTTCAAGAAGCCAATGCAATAATTTGCTGAACAGTAGCAATCCGACAGCACAGCCCATGCAAAAGATGGCGACGGTCAACAGGTCGTCCGTCGTGACTTGCAACCGAGGTAATCGTTTGAGGATGCCGGTGATTTCTTCGTACTTACCCAGCATTAGCAACAGGTAGGCACCACTCACGCCGGGTAAAATCATCGCACAGATAGCGATCGCCCCACAGGCGAACGTGTAGCCGAGGCCCGGCATCGGTGCAACGCGGCTAAGCGTGACCAGCCAAAAAGCGATCCCTGCGGCGACAACGCCAAGCAAAAGGCACAGCATCGCCTGCCCGGCACTTTTCGGACGAGCCATTCGGCCAACCAAAACTCCTGACGCAAGAATCAAGCCAAAAAACGCCGCATAAGTAAACGCCCGATGGTGCGAGAGCAAGTGCTCCATTAGCCCCGCCATGCCAATGACACTGACAAGGATTCCTCCGCCAATTAAGAGCAAGAAACCCCAATCGACCCTTCGAGCGGCACCCCGCCATTCACGGCGTAAGAGGTGCCCGAGGAAGGTTCCGTCGAACTGGCTGATCGCTGTGAGCAATCGTTCGTAAACGCCGAGAACGAGAGCCACTGTTCCTCCCGAGACGCCGGGCACAATATCAGCAGCCCCCATCGCAAGGCCACAAGCGGCCGTTCGCCAGGAGAGAGGAGCTTGGGAAGAAGTGTCGGGGTCAGCAGGTGTCATTCAGCGAAATTGGTGGGAGGAAGGTACAGCCGGAAAGGTAAAAAAAACTTGAAGGGCGGGCCCCGAGGGGAAGCCCCTGAGGGGAAGGCATAGGGCTACTATCGGAGAAACTCGCGACATGCTTCGGCGATTCGGCCCGAGGCAAGGCCGTCGCCGTAGGGGTTCACCGCTTCGGCCATGCGGTTGTAAGCCGCCTCGTCGGTGAGTAGTTCGGAGACGCCCGCAATGATCGCTTGGGAGACCGGGCCGACAAGCCGCACGGTGCCGGCGCTGACCCCTTCGGGGCGCTCGGTCGTGTCGCGCATGACGAGCACCGGCTTGCCAAGGCTTGGGGCCTCTTCCTGCACTCCGCCCGAGTCGGTCAACACCATCCGGCACGCTCCGAGCAGTGCAACGAACTCACTGTAGGGCTGCGGCGGCAGCAGGCGAACGTTCTCCAGGTCGCCAAGTCGCTCGTGGACCACGCCCTTCACGTTCGGGTTGAGATGGACCGGGTAGATGAACAGCGTCTCCGGGAATCGTTCAGCGAGCGTCTGAATCGCATCGCAAATCTGGTCGAACCCGGCTCCAAAGTTCTCGCGGCGATGCCCCGTGACGAGGACCGACGGACGGTCGAGCAAGTCGGCCCCGCCCTGCTGGCAAAGCCGTTCGGCCAGTTCATGGCCAACCTTCGGATCGCTTTGACGATCGAGTTCCATCCGCAGAGCGTCGATCACCGTGTTTCCGGTGACGAAGACCGCTGCCGGATCGACCCGCTCGTCGAGCAAATTTTGTTGGGACAATTCGGTTGGGGCGAAGTGCAAGGCGGCGATCGGCGTGGTGAGGCGGCGGTTCCCCTCCTCGGGGAAAGGCGACGCGAGGTCGCCCGTACGTAGCCCCGCCTCGACATGGCCAACCGGGATACGCCGATAGAACGAAGCTAGGGCACCGGAGAGGACCGTTGCCGTGTCGCCCTGAACGAGCACCATTTTCGGATCGAGCTTAACGAGCGCCTCGTCGAGAGCCGTTAATAAGCGGGCGGTGAGCGACGCCAGCGATTGATCGGGCTGCATCACCGCCAAGTCGCGGTCCACACTAATCCCAAAGAGCGATACGACTTGGTCGATTAATTCGCGGTGCTGACCCGTGTTAATCACGATCGGCTCAAAATCGTCCGCCTCTTCGAGCGCAGCGATGACCGGGGCGAGCTTAATCGCTTCGGGGCGGGTTCCCATCAAGACAGCAATACGGTGTTTCATGGGCTCTACTGTAACTACTGTGGCAGATCGTTGCCATGCTTTTCTGAGGGTAGCCGTCAGGACGACTGCAAAGTCCGTTTTTAGCTGTTTGGCATAGCTTGCGTCACTATCAGCCCCCATAGGAATTTCAGCAATCAACGCGAAATACTGTACGCAGGCATTGCAGACGCTTCACGGATGGCAAGGCGAAGAAATGAC